>JARRLJ010000689.1:880-2965 GCA_037387025.1 Gemmatimonadales bacterium | reverse complement strand
GGTCATGAGCGATCGCACCGACGGCGTTTACCTGCTGCCGGCCTCGACCCAGTTCGAGACCTACGGCTCGGTAACCGCGTCGAACCGTTCGCTGCAATGGCGCGACAAGGTCATCGACCCGGTGTGGGAGTCGCTGCCCGATCACGTGATCCTGGCCAAGTTCGCGAAGAAGCTCGGTTTCGACCAGGAGCTCTTCAAGAACATCAAGGTCGTCAATGGCGAACCGCTCGTCGAGGACATCACCCGCGAGTGGAACAAGGGCATGTGGACCATCGGCTACACCGGCCAGAGTCCCGAGCGCTTGAAGGCCCACGCTGCCAACCGCCACACCTTCAATACCACCACCTTGAAGGCCGAGGGCGGTCCGGTGGACGGCGACTACTACGGACTGCCGTGGCCCTGCTGGGGCACGCCGGAAATGGGACACCCCGGCACACCGGTGCTCTACGACCCCAGCAAGCACGTCAAGGATGGCGGGCTCAATTTCCGCGCGCGCTTCGGCGTGGAGCGCAACGGTGAGACACTGCTCGCCGAGGGCTCCTACAGCGTCGGCTCGGAGATCAAGGATGGCTATCCCGAGTTCAGCGACAAGGTGCTGAAGCAGCTCGGTTGGTGGGACGACCTCACCGACGACGAGAAGAAGCTCGCCGAGGGCAGGAACTGGAAGACCGACCTCTCCGGCGGTATCCAGCGGGTCGCCATCAAGCACGGCCGAGGGCGGAGGCGAGGAGCAGCGTTCCACCGCCTGTCTGTCCGAGCATCAGCAGGACATGTTCGTCGAAATCAATCCTGCGGACGCCAACGACCGCGGTCTGAAGAACGGCGACATGGTCTGGATGGATACCCCCGAGGGTAACCGGATCAAGGCGAAGACCATGGTCACCCAGCGGGTAGCGCCGGGCGTGGTCTGGACGCCTTTCCACTTCGGTGGCTGGTATCGGGGCGAGGATCTGCTGGACAAGTATCCGGCGGGGGCTGCGCCCTACGTTCGAGGCGATGCCTGTAACACGGCCATGACCTATGGCTATGATTCCGTGACTCAGATGCAGGAGACCAAGGTCACCCTGTGTCAGGTCACTGCGGCCTGAGGAGGAGATACACCATGGCACGAATGAAGTTTCTCTGTGATGCCGAGCGGTGCATCGAATGCAACGGCTGCGTTGTGGCCTGCAAGAACGAGCACGAGGTTCCGTGGGGCGTCAATCGCCGTCGCGTGGTGGTGCTCGACGATGGCGTACCGGGGGAGAAATCCATCTCGGTGGCCTGCATGCACTGCACCGACGCACCGTGTGCGGATGGCGTACCGGGGGAGAAATCCATCTCGGTGGCCTGCATGCACTGCACCGACGCACCGTGTGCGGCCGTTTGCCCGGTGGATTGCTTCTATACCACCGATGACGGCATCGTCTTGCACGACAAGGACCTGTGCATCGGCTGCGGATATTGCTTCTACGCATGTCCGTTCGGCGCACCGCAGTACCCCCAGAAGGAGGCTTTCGGGGTGCGCGGCAAGATGGACAAGTGCACCTTCTGCGCGGGTGGTCCGGGTGAGAACAACTCCGACGAGGAGTACACCAAGTACGGGCGCAACCGCATCGCCGAGGGTAAGCTGCCGTTGTGCGCCGAGTTCTGCGCGACCAAGGCACTGCTTGGTGGAGACGGCGACATGGTTGCCGACATCTACCGTCAGCGGGTGCTGAAGCGCGGCGGCCGACCGCAGACGTGGGGTTGGGAGACGGCCTACAAGAAGGCCGGCTGACGCTGTTGACTGGGCAGGGTCCCGCTCCGAGCCCGGAGCGGGACCCTGTCATACGTCTGCACCAAATCGACAGGAGCGACGCCATGAACAGAAGAGGGGCATTGACCATCGCAGCGCTTGCCGGCACCTCGATCCTCACCGGTTGCTGGGAGTCTGCCGACGTGACCGTGGCCGAACAGGGCATGTACAAAGGCAGGAGGGACCCGCTGCTCGACGCCAAGAGCACGGCGGAGCGCGAGGAGGTCCTGCAGAAGCGCTTTCAGCTGGTCCAGGCGGACCGCTAGATTCGACGCCGAAACTGCGCTAACTTGGCCGGGATCGTGGCA
>JARRLJ010000689.1:0-845 GCA_037387025.1 Gemmatimonadales bacterium | reverse complement strand
ACGAGGCCTGAAGAGAACGAAGACCGCATGTCATCAGTGCCTGCACATTGCCGTATTCTCGGGGCGGTGGCCATCATCGCCCTGGTAGCCCTTGGCGTAGGTTGTTCGCGCTATCAGGGTGATGCGGGCGCGACCCGCAGCCAGCAGCAGTCCGAGGAACTGCAAAATCGCATCAAAACGACACAAGTAGACCGCTAGAGATTCGGCGGACACCCACAGCGATTCAACGCGCCTGCTTCCAAGCGTGGGTGCCGTAACAATTACAAAGCTGGAGGAATGTTTGGAGATGGGTAAACCCGATAACACGACGCGAGCAACGCGCGCGCGACGGTACAAGCGTATCGTCTGGTGGAGCGTCGCCATCATTCTGGTAGCCGCCGTGGCGCTGCCGCTCGGTAGCTACGTGTATACCGGTATTCAGCCGGCGTACGCCCAGGCGGTCGAGGATACCAACCCGCGCGCCAACTACTGGCGGGCCGTGCGTGGTGGCGACCAGGGCTACACGGCGGTGCAAGGCCAGGAAACCAACGTTCTGATGCAGGACGGTGGTCAGAATTGGCGCCAGTACCGTAATCGCATCCTGGCCAACTACGGCGGCTGGGCCCTGTTCGCACTGGCATTGGCGATACTGCTGTTCTTCGGCCTGCGCGGTCGCATCAACATCGCCGAGGGGCGCTCCGGTATTTCCATCATGCGCTGGAGCAGCTGGGAGCGCTTTGTGCATTGGTACACGGCCATCCTGTTCATGATTCTCGCCATCACCGGCCTCAGCATGCTGTTCGGCCGAGCCGTGCTGATCCCGCTTCTCGGCCCGCGAGGCTTTGCCGCCTGGGCGGATATCGGCA
>JARRLJ010000688.1:1332-2584 GCA_037387025.1 Gemmatimonadales bacterium | reverse complement strand
CTAAATGGGGTATCATGGGCGCCCGGTACCCTATTTGTGCGGGAATCTGGCCGGAGTTACTCCATGCGCTCTCTCGACCCGGTCTTCCTGGATGCGCTGACGCTTTCCACCGAGCAGGGCGCAACCCTGCGCAGGATCGGAGAGCACAAGGGACGGCAAACGCTGTTCGAGCGACAGACTGCCGAGGTGCTGGACACCCTCAAACAGGTCGCGCTTGTCGAGTCCAGTGAGTCGTCGAATCGCATCGAGGGGATCGTCGCACCGCACAAGCGCATCGAGCGGATCGTTCGCAAGACGGCCGATCCGAGGAATCGTTCCGAGCAAGAGATCGCGGGCTACCGGGATGTCCTGAACCTCATTCACGAGAGGGCACAGGACATACAGATCACAACGGGTGTCATCCGGCAGTTTCATCAGGTCCTGTATCGCTACCTCCCGTCCGACGGTGGAAGCTGGAAGCCCACCGACAATGAGATTGTCGAGAAAGATGCATCAGGGGGGGTCGTCGGAGTCCGGTTCACGGCGGTTAGCGCCGTCGAGACTCCTCACGCAATGGAGGAGTTGGCGCGCCGGTACGACGCTGCAGCGACCCACGGACGACGAGAACCGCTAGTGATCATCCCTCTCACCGTGCTGGACTTCCTGTGCATTCATCCATTCACCGACGGGAACGGGAGGATCGCCCGTCTGCTCACTCTGCTCCTTCTGTACCATTTCGACTACAACGTCGGGAGGTACATCAGCCTGGAGCGGATCTTCGAGGACTCGGGGCGGACCTACTACGACGCTCTCGAATCCAGTTCACAGGGATGGCACGACGGAAACCACGATGCGGCACCTTGGCTTGGGTACTTCTGGGGCGTTCTACTTCGAGCCTACGCCGAGTTCGAGGAGCGCGTCGGTGTCGTCGGCGGTGGACGTGGATCGAAGACTCAGCGCGTTCGGGCGGCCGTGGAACGGCGGGTGGGGCCGTTCCAAATCTCCGATGTCGAAGTGGACTGCCCAGGCACGAGCCGCGAACTGATCCGGAAAGTGTTACGAGCCTTGCGCGATGAAGGGGTCATCGTCTCCGAAGGTCTCGGGCGCGGGGCAAAATGGCGCCGCGCAAAGAAGTAACCGGCGAACATCAACTGCGAACGGCGCAGCCGACCACACCGCTGAACTCAGGTGTCCACCTGGGTGTCCATAACCCTTCCATGAGAAGGTAACCTCCTGTCAAGGCCAACGTGGTGGCCGTCGTCGCCCTTCACCC
>JARRLJ010000688.1:0-1230 GCA_037387025.1 Gemmatimonadales bacterium | reverse complement strand
TCGGGGGGCTCGGTGCAGTCTGGGGTCCGTCCAGTCGAACGCTGCCATCTCGGAAGCGGTCTCGAGGACCAGAGTATTCCTCGCAGTCGTCCGGACCGGGCGGTTCAGGATGTTGGTGCAGCTCAAGCCATACGTTTCCCCACCAGGACGCTGCTATCTCGGACGCGGCCTCGAGGACCTGAGGGTTATTCGCAGTCGTCCGATCATGCCGGCACCGCTTGCGTGATGTTGTCCATTTCGTTCACCTGACCACGCAGCGGCTCATACACTTCGGCCGTGACCCACAGCCGGTGCAGCAGCACGGCCAACTTGCGCGCCACGGCCACCACGGCACGTTTCTTGGCGTTCTTCCTGCCACGCGCAGCGAGCGCGAGTCCCCAACGCCTGAGATCGGTATCGGGTCCGAACGGGCCGAGGATGTACTGAGCCGAGCCAACCAGCAGGCGTCGCAGGTCGTCGTCTCCCGCCTTCGTGATCCGCAACTCCGGATCTTCATCGCCCGACTGACTGCGTTTCGGGCTAAGACCCAGGTAGGCGCCCAGCGTACGACTCCGGCGGAAGCGTGCCGGATCCTCGACGGTCAGGACGAAGCTCAACGAAGTCACCGGTCCAACTCCGGGGACCTGGCGCATGACGCCGGTTTCCGGATAACGCTCTGCCCCGAGCTTTTCGATAGGCCGGTCGAAACGTCGAATCCTGGTCGTCAGCGCCGCGATGGTCTCCAGTACCGGCCGTAACGCTGGCTTCAACTCCTTCGGTAGCACCTCGCGCACCCGTTTGGGGAAAGCTTCCGCACTACAAGTCGGCAAACGTCCGCCCATCGATTTGACGATTCCCCGTGCGTGATTGATCAGCTTCGTCCGGCACCCCACCAGCACGTAGCGACTGCGGATCACGGCACGATCCGCTTGCACCGATCCCTCGCGGTGTCGGATGGGATGAAGCAGCTTGGGATCCACCCGGCCCAAACGCGCCAGACGCTCCGCGTCCAGCCGATCGTCCTTACTTGTGCCGCCGTAGATCAGACGAACGGATTGGGTGTGGGCGGTGATGACCTCGTGCCCGAGCTTCTCCAGCAGACGCTGCACCCAGGGCGAGTGCGTCCCCACCTCGATCACGATTCGAGACGGAGCTTCGGTGCTGAAACGCTTGCGCATCGCGTGTGCCGTCGACGCGATCCGGCCCTCCTCGCAGACTTCACCGTGCTCGTCCAGCACGCAGAGTCGGCTC
>JARRLJ010000687.1:0-2955 GCA_037387025.1 Gemmatimonadales bacterium | reverse complement strand
CAGCAACAGCGATCATTTCCCGAGGGGTCATAGAGAACGAGTCCCAGGTGCGTTCCACACCATCCATGAATTTGTTCAACCCATCGACGCCCGTCAACGGCCGCCCTCCATAAGGATCTAGGATGGTGGCGTTCTCGTCGAAACAAGCCAGGTAAGCTTCACGATCAATGTCGCTCAGCGCTCGGAAGTAGTCACCAATAGCGTTGCTCATCGTCGTCCTCGTTAGCAGCGTCTTCGCCACCCATGCCCTCTTCCTCTTCCGATTCGATGGGCAATGCCACCCAAATAAGCAGCATGGCACCCTCTTCCCGCTCCTGCAGTCGAATGGCTACCACGTCTACTTGCTGGCGCAAGCGCAAACGATCGGGGAAATCTAACTTGACCAACCGCCCGTCCTGCCAGGCATTTTGACAACGCTCCAAGATGGATTCGCCGTTCATCGTGCGCAACTGGCAAAGTGCGATGTGTTGATCCTCGGGACCCTCATGAACCGACTGCAGCCATCGCTGCGGAGTCGGCTGGAAGTCGGGGGTTGGGCCCTCAATTATCGTGATCAATTCAGGTTCTAACGAGGTCATATAACACCATCGGCAAAGGTTCTTGGAGAAGCGCTGCCTAGTCTACTGCCAGTCGAATTGGTTGGCAATAAGAATTCCCTTAGAATCAACAGCTACCCTGTACAACGATAAGAAGGCGAGGCAGTGACACTCCTGCTGGCGGCTCGCGCTTCGCGGCCGAATCGCGACAATTGAACCCAGGGATTAGCTATTACGCCAGTATCCATCGATCAGATCTGGTCGAGTGCTTGCTTCAGATCATCCACGATATCGGCCGCGTCCTCCAGGCCCACGGAGAAACGAACCAGACCGGGTAGGACACCGCTGGCAGCGATTTCCGCATCGGATTGCACTGCCGAGACCGTGCTGGCCGGATGGGTGATGAGAGAGTGCAAGCCACCCAGACTAACGGCGAGACTGATCAGCCTCACATGTTTGAGCAGCGCGTACCCGGCAGCGCGACCGCCGTGTAGATCAAAGCACACCATGCCTCCGTAGCCTCCCCGCATCTGCCTCTGGGCCAGATGGTACTGGGGATGGTCCGGCAGGCCAGGGTAATATACCTTACGTACGGCCGGATGCTCCTGCAGGAACTCGGCCACCTCAAGAGCGTTGGCATTGTGCTGGCATCGGGTGCAACACCGAGCCCAACATGACGTGCTGCTGCCACAGCCGGCCGATTCTCTCGGCGTCACTCACTACCACACCTGCGATCACATCCGAGTGGCCCGCCAGATACTTCGTAGCACTATGCAAAACGATATCGATCCCCAGGTCGAGGGGACGTTGGTTGTAGGGTGTGGCGAAGGTATTGTCGGCAACCGTGAGAATACCATGTGAGCCAGCTAGCTGAGCTACTCCTTTCAGATCCGTCAGTGCAAGGGTTGGGTTGACCGGGCTCTCTACGTAAATCAGGCGGGTGTTTGGTTTGATGGCATCGGCGAAGCTGGCGAGGTCCGTCTGGTTGACCATTGTCGTTTCAATGCCCAGCGCGGGTAGCTTGCGGGACATCAGTTTACTTGTGGTTGGGTAAAGCGTTTGCTGGGCTATCACATGATCACCAGCACGAAGTTCGCCCAACAGCACTAGGGACACGGCCGCCATGCCAGAGGCTACTGCCAGCGCCGCCCCACCGTTNNNNTCAACTTGTTTGCTGTTCGGCGTAGCATAACGGCCGTAAAATTGGGGATGAGCATCGGTAGCCATCGCTTCGGCAATCTCGGCCGGGTCTGAAAAACGATAGGTTGCGCTCTGGTAAATAGGTGAGGCAACGGCTGCCGAGGGGTTTTCCGCATCGGCACCATGAATCAACCCGGTTTGTATTCCTCTTTCACCCTGGTTCATGTTCATCTCTTGTTCTCCCTCAGTCGAAAAGTTCCTTCAGCACACGAAGAAGCCATCGCGCAAATGGCGCAGCGCCATCTCCAGAAACAGTCGATATTCCTCCGAAGCATGCCCCAATATCTCACCTTCCTCCATCCAGGCGATTTCGGCAATCTCCTTGCCGTCGGCCGCGTCCTGTCCGGCCAAAGGCGTTGCCCGAAAGAGCGTGCCCACGTTCTTTACCTGATCGCCGTTGGAAGTCGTCTCATTAAACTTGAAGGAAGAGTATACGCCGATGATCCGCTCAAGACGGATATCGAGACCGG
The DNA here is from genome assembly GCA_037387025.1 of Gemmatimonadales bacterium. Classification (GTDB taxonomy): domain Bacteria; phylum Gemmatimonadota; class Gemmatimonadetes; order Gemmatimonadales; family GWC2-71-9. Next base: position 749 of record JARRLJ010000687.1, on the reverse strand, counting down.
TCTCTTCGGTCGTTTCGCGGATGGCAGTGTGGGCAACGTTTTCGCCTAGTTCAGAGTAACCTGCCGGAATATCCCAGTATTGACTGTCCCGACGACGCACCATCAAAACTGACCCGTCTTCCCGCACCACGACGACGGCGGCTCCGACACCGATGAGACGGTCGTGGCCGATGTATGGGCGTACGTTGGCAATCTGGTCGCGTGTTATCTTGCGCGCATAGGGTGGCGAAAAGACCGATGGTCCACCTTTGAGCGCATCCCTCACCATGTGCCGATACCAAACCGGAACCGTTAACGATTGAATGGCCTCCGGTTCAAAGAAAGCCTGATGGCTGACTTCTACACCATCCGGTCTCATCTGCCCCCCACCGACGCGGCCGTCAAAGCAGATGGTGTATTGCTGAACCTGATCTCCATTAGGATAGACGACATCGTAGCGAGGATGGGTGTAGACGCCAACCAGCCGCAACGCAGAAGCCGTCAAGCCAGTTTCTTCACGTAACTCTCGCCGGGCACACGTTTCAATATCCTCGTTCAGTTCCAGCACCCCGCCAGGCAATCCCCAGAAATCGAAGTCGGTGCGGCGTTGGAGAAGTATGCGCCCGAACTCGTCTCTCAACACCACGCTGGAAAAGACGAGGAAAACCTTTCGCCGTCCGACTCTGCTTCTCAGCCACTCAACATATGACAAAGGTATACCCTCTTGCCCTTGGAACGCCCTGCTTGACGCTCTTGCGCCTGCCGTCCGC
>JARRLJ010000686.1:0-2530 GCA_037387025.1 Gemmatimonadales bacterium | reverse complement strand
ATGGTCAGCTGAGGTGCCACATGCAAATCACCGACGTTACCGAAGAACACCTGGATCTGTTCTGCGTCTGCCTGGAAGACTGGAACGACGAAACGACAGAAGCCGGTGATCGCAAGTGGGTCCGGATAGAGAGCTTCAAACTGATAGTCTCAACCTTCGTAACGGGATTCTGAGCAAGCCCTATGAGTTCAGGCAAAGTGCGGTTCGGAATAATCGGAGTGGGTCGAATAACCCGAGAGCAGTTCGCGCCGGCGCTGCTGAGCGCGGAGCAAGCGGTGCTGCACGCAGCGGCGAGCAGGGACATGCCCCGCGCCGAGGCCCTGAAGCCGCAACGGGCCTACGAATCCTACTCGGCACTCCTCGAGGATCCGGATGTTGAGGCGGTCTACATCGGCACACATAACGGGCTTCATAAGGAGTTGGTGATCGAGGCCCTGAAGCAAGGAAAGCACGTCCTCTGTGAGAAGCCACTTGGCTGTACGGCTGCGGATTGCGAGGAGATGGTAGCGACCGCCGACGCTACACAGCGCCACCTGGTGGAAGCGTTCATGTACAGACACCACCCGCAGATCGAGAGGGTGCAGGAGCTGCTGCGCCAGGGCACAATCGGCGAGCTGATGGTGGTGGAGGCTTCGTTCAACGTTCGCCTGACGGACACGGATGACGTACGCATGCGTCCCGATTGGGGCGGCGGCTCTCTGCTCGACGTCGGTTGCTACTGTGTGAACTTCTCCAGGCTGTTCCTGGGAGATTCCCCCCGAGACGTGCGCGCGTGGGCAAAGATGCACGACATGCACGGAGTCGACATGGGTTTCCATGCTGTCCTGGAGTACGAGTCCGGCAAGCACGCTGCCCTCTCATGCGGATTCGAGGGCGGTCTCTACCAGCGTGCAGTGCTCATCGGAACTGAGGGTGTGCTCGACCTGAGCGAGCCGTTCGTGACGTGGCTGCGAAGGCCGCGGCTCACAGTTACAGTTGGCGAGACGGAAAGTGTCGCGGAGTTTGACCCGGTCAACACATTCCGGATGGAGATCGAAGACCTTTGCACGGCGATCAGGAGCGGGACGTTACCGTTGCTGAAGCCAAGCGAGGGACTGCTCAATGCCCGGGTCATCGACCGACTGACGGCTGCGGCCGCTCGTGCTGGATAGCAGATGTGTCGAGGAGTAAGCATGAAGTACTTATATAGCATGGTTGCCGGCACGCTGCTGGTCGTGTCTGGACTCGAGGCTCAGGTTGACGTCGCAGCTGATTCGCTTCGAGTCGCGCAAACGGTCCCGTTGTTCGCGTCACACGATGTGCTCGAGCTGAGGATCGAGGCTCCATTCACCACGATCTTCAAAGATCGAGATCAAGACAGCGAGTACCATCCCGGCGCCCTGTCTTACGTTGACGACGGCGGGGATTTGATCGTTCTCGACATCCGTGCCAAGACTCGGGGCAATTTCCGTCTCAAGAGGCGAACCTGCGACTTCCCGAATCTCCACATCAATTTCCGTCGGGGAGAGGTCGAGAACACGGTATTTGCCGGTCAGAACCGGGTTTCCATCGTCGCCCACTGCCAGGACGACAAGCCCGAGTACGAGGAGTTCACGCTACAGGAATACTTGATCTATCGGACGTTCAATCTACTGACGGACAAGAGCGTTCGCGTGCGACTCGCTCGCACGACCTACGTCGATACCGACGGCGAACGCGACTCGGTGACGAAATACATGTTCATTCTCGAGCCGTACGAGATGGTGGCGGCCCGCTTCGGCTGGGAGGTGCTCGAGGTTCCTGCCGTTCGGCCGAGTCAACATGATCGTTTCAGCCTGCCCCTGGTTGAAGTCTTTGAGTATTTGATAGGCAATACGGATTGGAGTGTGTTCCAGAAGTCGACTGATGGGAATTGTTGCCACAATGGCAAGCTCATCGGCACCATGTCTGGGCCCGTGATTCCTCTGCCTTACGACTTCGACTGGTCCGGCGTGATCTCTGCACCGTATGCAACGCCGGCTCCGGAAGTTGGCGTGAGCAACGTGCGGCAGAGACGCTACTGGGGCATGTGCCATTCGGACGAGGAGTTCGCGGCTGTGTTCGAAGTGTTCAACGACCGTAGGACGGAGATTTATGATCTCTGGCGTGGGCAGGAAGGGTTGGAGGAGAGGCGCCTCGAACGCACGCTGGAATACTTCGACGAGTTCTACGAGATCATCAATGACTCGGGCAAGGCCAAGCGCGAGATTGTGCTGCAGTGTCGGGACATGTCCTACCTGGGTGAATAGCCCGAATGCGCGTGGCGCGCCATCGAGTTAGGCGGCTGCCTGAATCAACTCAGGGCCATTCCAACGTCGTAGTGCAGCGCTGCCGCACCCAGCAGTGCGACGTGCTCGAGTTCCGAGACCTCGATTTTCAACGACCTGATGGCTGGTGAGAAGGCGAACGAGCGTATCGATTCCCACATGGCTTCCTCGAAGAACCGAAACGCCTTGCGAACGGACCCGCCCAGAACGATCAGCTGCGGATCGTAAGTATACAGGACAGCCTT
>JARRLJ010000685.1:1446-2681 GCA_037387025.1 Gemmatimonadales bacterium | reverse complement strand
GTCGGTCGCCAGATATAGTGGCGTCATGCCGCCGTCGTTGGCGGCGTTGACATCGGCACCCTGCTCGATTAGATAGCGTCCGAGTTGGTAATGTCGGTTGTTGGTCGCGGTCAGTAGCGGAGACCATCCATATTCGGTTACCTGGTTCACGTCTGCACCGGCCTCGACCAGGAGTCTTGCGGAGGACTCATCCCCGACTCGCGCTGCGAACACCAGTGGTGTGAGACCGCCGCCACCGCTGCCGACAAGTCCGGCCACAGGACCGGCGTCGTCTTCCTGGTCGTCACTGACCGAATCCAGCGCTGAAGAATCTTCCTCACCGGCCAGCTCTCGCACCCGTCCGGCCAAGAAGAGCGCGTTGACACCTAGATTGGGGACCTGATCGTTGACATCTTCGAGGATTTCCTCGGGATCTCTTTCCTCGGCGCTCGCACGCGCAACAAGGAACGTGGCGACCGTCTCGAGATCGGTTCCTACCTCGCGGGCTTCTTCCGCCCGCCGGAGTTCTTCCGGAGAGACTCCGGTTTCCTTGGCGAGCCGGAGACGTTCTCGCGCTTCGCGAACAGTATCGACGCTCACACGGTTGGAGACGTAGTTGCGAGGCAATCCAGCTTCTCCCGAGCGTGCGCTGAAGTCGGCCCCCGCTTCGAGCAGGACTCGAACAGCCTCTGGGTGCTTCTGGTCCACCGCCCACATCAGCGCCGTTGTTCCCCGAATGCTTTCGACCGCTTCGGTTTCCGCTCCGGCCTCCAGGAGGACTTCAATCGCTTCCGGGTTGCCGTTCCGGGCGGCCAGCATGAGCGGCGTCACTTCATACGGCCCCACTTCGTTCACGTCAGCTCCCGCCGTAAACAGGATCCGAATCATTTGCGGATTCCCGTACAGAGACGCCATGTAGAGAGGGGAAATCCCCGCGCGCGTTACTGCCGATGGATCGGCACCGGCTTCGATCAGCAGTTGGGCCGTGTCGATATCATTCCTGTAGACCGCCCAATGGAGCGCAGTGCTCCCATCGACTTGGGGGGAATTGATGTTGGCGCCTTCATCGAGCAGTGCATCGAGAGCAGAGGTATCGCCCTCCATCACCGCATCGGCGACACTACTGACGTTGTTCTGGACGGCGCCCAGGTTTGAGCCACAAAGCAGCAGAATCATAGTGGCCGCACCGACCGCGGTGATGGGTAACCGCCTCTGCAGTAGACTGTTCATCAACAATTCGCGACTAAAGTTTGGCC
>JARRLJ010000685.1:0-1313 GCA_037387025.1 Gemmatimonadales bacterium | reverse complement strand
ACATCGTAGTGCTGGTGTTGGTTCGAGTTGCCCATGTTGGTTCCGTACATGATCAGCGAGTGGTCCAGCAGCGTGCCCTCGCCCTCAGGCTTTGATTTCAGCTTGTCAGCGAGGTAAGCCATCGTGGACAGGTGATACCGGTTGAGCTCGGCGTAACGGGCCATCTGTGCGGGATCGTCCTGATGGTGCGAACCTCCATGGAAGCTCACGCTGGTTCCGCCATTCGGGAAGAACTCGTTGGTCGGGAACTGATAGACCTTACCGGTCAGATCTCGAGCTCCCAGCAGCGTCGCGACTCGAGTGATGTCGGCCTGAAACGCTAGAGCAGTCAGATCCAGATGAAGCCGGATGTGTTCATCGAATGAATCGGGTATACCCGCCGGTTCAGCGATAGCCGGGACCGCGCTCGACTTCGTGGCTGCAAGCTGGAGGCGTCGCTCGATCTCTCGGACTTCGTCCGTATACTGGTCGATGGTGACGCGATCTCCTGCGTTAAGGGTACTCTTCAAAGTCGCTAGTTCACCCAGCAGCGAGTCGAGAATGCTCTGGTTCTGCCGCACCCGTGCCTGACGCACTTCCGGTGTTGCGCCACTGCCGAAAAGTCTTTCGAAGACGACCTGAGGATTGAGCTCCATGGGAAGCGGCTGTGTCCTCATCCAGGGGTCCCCCGGTGTGGGGCCCAGGCCGACCCAGGAAATCGAGTTCGTGTAGGAGCAACTGTAGCCTTCGCCGCAGTTGCTCGAGTTGGTGCCGGGATCCTCGACGGCCAGTTGAAGCGACGGTAGGAGCGAGTCGCGTCCGATCCTCTGCGCGATGATCTGATCGATCGTCGGACTGCCTGTGCTCGCATCGGCGCCGGCCGTCTTCTTCGGTTTGATACCGGTCAGATAAGCGGCGGCAACCCAGTGATCCGAACCTGTTGTTCCCTCTGGCGGTTCTGCAGATTGGGACCAGAGTCCGGTCAAGATCACCGTCTGGTCCTTGACTCGCTCCAGAGGTTCCATGATGAACGGTAGCTTCTCTGGCAGTGGGCCTTCCACTGCCGGTTCCCACCAGCCGGGGGCCATCCCGTGAGGGTAGAAGATCCCTATGAAGCGGGCCGGAGAAGTCGCTGCGGTCTGCGATCTAGCGGTCCTCCAAGGAATCATCGCTGAGAGCAGCGGCAGACCCAGTGTGACGCCCGTGTCCTTCAGAAACGTGCGACGCGGAATGTGCTTCTTCGTGATAAACATGTATTCGGCACCTCTAATTAGAAGTACGCACTATGCTATACGTCTTCGCTATCCTCGGCCCGAACGTTCATCCCAAAAGGC
>JARRLJ010000684.1:0-3301 GCA_037387025.1 Gemmatimonadales bacterium | reverse complement strand
GGTATGGATCCCAGCAAGTAGCTGGCAATCATCCACCACGCAAGGGTCACTCGCGGCGCCTCTTCATGCGGTACTTGAAGCGCAGAGGTACACCGGTGAAGTCCCATGCTTCCCTGAAACAGCGCTCCACGAAGCGACGGTAGGACTCCGGGATGTCGTCCGGTCGGTTCGACACGATCGCGAAGACCGGCGGATCGGTGCCGACCTGCGACGTGTAATACAGTCTGACCTCCTTGCCAGACGTCTGGGGCGGTTGGTTGCGTTGCACCAGGGCTTCAACCACCTTGTTCACTGCCGCCGTCGGCACCCGCTGACCCCGTGCCTTGGCTACGTCAACTATGAGGTCCAGAATCTTCCGAACCCGGAAACCGGTGAGGGCGGACACGTACACGAACGGGAGTGTCTTCAGGAAGGGAGCGCGTTCAAGCACAGCTTTCCTGCCACGCTCCGCCATCGTCGTATCCTTCTCGGGTACCAGATCCCACTTGTTGACCGCCACTATCACACCGCTGCCGTTGTTAAGGGCCGCCTCTGCGATCTTCACGTCCTGGTTGTGAACGCCCACCGTTGCGTCAACCACCAAGACTGACACATCGGCCCTTTCGAGGGTCCGGTCAGTCCGCAGGGCGGAGTAGAACTCGATCTCATCTTCTACTTTCGATCGTTTCCGTAACCCTGCTGTATCAATGAAGTTGAGGGTTCTTCCGTGGTACCGCAAGGGGCAGTCGATCGCGTCCCGCGTAGTGCCCGCTTCCGGCGCCACCACAGACCTCTCTTCCCCCAGGAGGCGGTTCATCAAGCTCGACTTGCCTACGTTGGGGCGCCCCACGACAGCGACGTCAATGGAGCCGGATTCGGTTGAATCAGTCGCTTTGGGCAGGAGCCCGACGATCCGGTCCAACAGGTCACCGCTTCCCTTCCCGGTCGCTGCTGAAACGGGTTGCGGATCACCCAACCCCAACTCGTGAAACGCGAGGTGGCCCACCTCTTCAGCCAGCTCATCAGCTTTGTTGACCGCGACCAAAACGTGCGCTGCATGAGGGCGAAGCACCTCCGCTACTTCTTGATCAGCCGGGTGCACCCCGGACTGCACATCCACCACCAGCACAATTGCATCTGATTCATCCACCGGTATCAACCAACCAGAAATGACGTCCGGCCCAGTCAGCCGGCGCGTAGTGACGATCTCGCGTTACTCCCGGTCTGTCATCCACTATTGCGCGCCGTCCGCCCACTATTCGATTGAACAGTGTCGATTTTCCCACGTTGGGGCGTCCGACGATCGCCACCGTCGGGGTAGTCACGATCCCGTGCGGCCCGTCAGTGCGTCGGAGAAGTGGTAGGAAGGGACGAGGTTCACCGGCAGAAGTCGCTGCAAATCACTCAGCGCCATGTCATCGAGGAACACGTCGTCGTCGCTGACGGCTTCGGCCGGAATCAGAACAAGGTCCAAGACCTCCCTATCGGTCAGCGCATTCGCGAAACTGCGACCCGGAAGTAATCCTGCCGACGTGACACTCTTCCCGTAGAGGTGGTTCTCGGCCACGATCAACTCGAATACCCCTCCCGTGACAGTCGCAACGTGTTCCAGAACCATCGGCATTAGTCTACGCATCGCCGTTCCGGTCACCACGCCGATCTTGAGACCCGACAGCTGCGTTTGCAGTTGCATGGCTTGCTGCTGTAGATAGCGCACACTGCCCACGCCATTCTCCATCTGTTCGAAGCCGTCATATCGTTCGGCATTCGGAAGCGGCATCTCTGCGTTTTTGTAGAGGTCGTCGGAGCCATACGCCCAGTGGAAGTCTCGTTCTTCCCTTGCTCGTTTTGCGCATAGTTCGAGTTCACCGACTGCCGCCGCGCACTCCTCCTTACTCAGCTCTCGCACCAGCTCGTGCTTGCTATATTCGGTCAATCCAACCGGTACGATTGAGACAGACTGCACTAACTCACCCAATGCATAAAGGTCTGCGAGACTTGCTCGCAGTACGTCCCCGTCATTCAAGCCCGGCTGCAGCACGATTTGCGTGTGACACCGAATGCCATGCTCCCCCAGGCTCTTGATCTGCTCGACGACATCAGGCGCGAGCGGGTTTCTCAGCAGCCGCCTTCTTACGACTACGTCGGTGGCGTGCACTGATACATAAAGCGGCGAAAGCCTGTACTCGATGATTCGATCGATGTCGTTCTGTTTGAGGTTGGTGAGTGTCGCGAAGTTGCCGTACCGGAAAGAGAGCCTGTAGTCATCGTCCCTGATGTAAAGCGCGTTGCGCATCCCTTGAGGATTACCGTCCACGAAACAGAAATCGCACCGATTTGCGCAGCGGCGTATGTGGGGTGGCTCGAGTTGCACACCCAATGGCATGCCTTCGGGCCGTTCTATGTCGTACTCGACGGACTCCCCCTCTGGAGAGCGGGTGAGTAGTACGAACTGGTCATCCGCCGCCAAGAACTCCCAGTCGTGCAGGGGACGGCCGTCTATGGACAGCAGTTCGGTTCCGTGCTCCAGGCCGAGCTCGTATGCCAATGACTGCGGCTCGACGGATTTGACCCGAATCATTCTCCGATGCCCCCGCGGCTCTTCCAGTTTCAGTTAAACCAGTTTGCGAAGCGATTAAAGTTAATTGTGAGGTGAGTCCGTTGTTAGTTGGAGCGGATCAGTAGGCTCCTCTGACAGCCACTGCAGGTGAGCCGGTGTGGCGGATTCCAGTTGCCTGAAATCTCGAATTCCTGTTCGCGGCCGCAGTCGGGACACACTCCGGTGGCAGCGGTCACTGATGTTTGTACACGCAGATTGTGAAACAGAAGATACAGGCCGGCAAGGAAGAATCCTGGTACCAGAAGGAAGTGAGCCACCGGAATGAAGACCGATACGAGGGCAGCCGCCCATGATCCCACAAGCCCACCAACCGCCCTGCGCACCCTCGTTCTCCGATCAAAGGACACGGTCCGCACTGTGGCCACACCGGTTTGGTCCGAGTATCCCTCGAGCGGCAGCTGCAGGAAACGTTCGTCGCGGTTGCTTGTCATGTTTGTGGCGGAAACGAAACAGGGACGGCACCCAACTCACCGTCCCTCGATGCTGTACTCTGGCCCTGTGCTACTTACTTACCGTCCCTTCCCGCCCCTCACCGTCCGGTGGGGCGGCGCCGCGGGGTGAGAGAGCGGGCGACCGGATTCGAACCGGCGACGTCCAGCTTGGGAAGCTGGCATTCTACCCCTGAATTACGCCCGCAAATAACTACGTATCAAATACTTACAGCTCTATGGACCTCTCCTGCTCTGGAATACCGAGAGAGAA
>JARRLJ010000683.1:0-2584 GCA_037387025.1 Gemmatimonadales bacterium | reverse complement strand
CAGCCGGTTCAATGGCTCATTCAAGTTGGGTGACTCCCAGGGTTCGAAGTCTCGAACTATAGACGCAGCACCTGGTTCTGGCTAGGATGGTCAATCGGGTTATGATTTCGCGGGCGCGGGAGAGAGGAAAGACTCGAAGTTGGACGATGTAGGATTACGCGGTACTATGTAAGATGATGTAGGACGAGGACAGAAGATATTCCGGCCACGCCCCCCCAATTGCCTCCACCCTCCACCAACAGTATCCTACTATTCACTCTCCAGGGATCGTCACTTATGTCACCTGAAACTCCGCAAACGCCCCGGCTCACGCTCGATCGCGAGACTGCAAGAGTGCTCTTGGAAGCCCAGATCAGACGAGGTACGGAGATTGCCAACGAGCAGATCCGCTCGCCCGACGGCCTCCATCGGGCCGAAGCCGAGCGGTACAGTTGGTCCGCGAACAACTCGGCGGTCCTGACCAAACTGTTTGACACACAACAAGTGGTAGACGGTTTTCACAAGACATTCGCCCGCGTTTCGGCCCCTGGGGGCTTCGACCAATTCGTGGCGAGTTTCAGAAAGATGACTACGAGGAGCCGTCCGTAGAGGAATCTCCGGTATCCGACATAGCGTCCGATACCGGTCCTGAATCGACAGCAGCTGCTACCCTGGCACATATCTGCACGCGGTTTCACCGCGTGGCCCGCGGGCTCGCGGAACGGGAAGGTGGCCGCAACACCTTCGCCTGTAAGAACGAGTCTGACCTGCAGCATCTGTTTCACGCCCTGTTGCAGCTCCAGTTCGATGAGATACGACTGGAGGAGTACACCCCCAGCTACGCTCGCAAGACCACGAGGATGCACTTCCACTTGCCGGACGAGCAACTGGCAGTAGTGGTCAAGAAGACGCGCAAAGGCGTCGGCCCCAAAAAGGTGAGTGCCCAGTTGACCGCCGACATCGCCCACTTCGAGAAACACCCCGACTGTGCCAAGCTCGTCTGCTTCGTGTACGATCCCGACGGTCACATCAAAGATCCGCGGGAACTGGAGCGCGATTTCAGTTCGGCGCGGGGTGAGTTCGGTGTGAGGGTGCTTGTGACGCAACAAGGGGATTGACACGGAATGAGATTGTCATCTGCGGCCCTCTTGACTGTGGTCTCCTTTGGGTGCGCCACGACGCCGCCGGCACCACGCGAGCAGACTCCAAACCTCGTCATCATCTTCGCCGACGACCTCGGCTACGGTGACCTGGGCAGCTACGGTCATCCGACCATCCGAACGCCGAGCCTCGATCGTATGGCGGCCGAAGGTCAGCGGTGGACTCAGTTCTACGTCGCCGCTTCGGTCTGCTCGCCGTCTCGCGCGGGACTTCTCACCGGACGGCTTCCCGTTCGCAACGGCATGTACGGCACGGTCGGACGCACTCGCGTGTTCTTCCCCGATTCACCCAACGGCATGCCGCAAGAGGAAGTGACGCTGGCCGAGGTTCTCAAAGAACGCGGCTACGCGACCGCTATCTTCGGCAAATGGCACCTGGGACACCTGCCCGACTACCTGCCGGGACAACAGGGGTTCGACGAGTATTTCGGTATTCCGTACTCGAACGACATGGATCTGGTGAAAGAGTACTCGAGGGATCTCTTCCGAGAACCGGTGTCAGAGACCTGGAACGTGCCACTCATGGACGGCACGGAAATCGTAGAACGCCCGGCGCAACAGACCACGATCACGCGGCGTTACACCGAGCACGCGCTCGATTTCATCGAGCGGCATCGCGACCAGCCGTTCTTCCTCTACTTCCTCTACCTGCCGCATAACATGCCGCACGTGCCGTTGTTTCGCTCGAGCGAATTCGTGGGTCACAGCGCCGCCGGCATCTACGGCGACGTAATCGAAGAGATCGACTGGAGTACGGGGCAGATTCTCGCCAAACTGCGTGAGCTAGGCATCGCCGAGCGTACGCTCGTCGTGTTCACTAGCGACAACGGCCCGTGGCTCACGTTCGGCACGCTCGCCGGATCGGCCGGTCCGCTCTATCAGGGCAAAGGCACGACGTGGGAGGGTGGGATGCGGGTGCCGGCGCTGTTCTGGTGGCCCGGCACCATCGAGCCGGCAACGGTGCTGGACCTCGGCACAACGATGGACCTCTTCACCACGGCCGCCCGTCTCGGCCACGGCCACCTGCCCAGCGATCGCGCCATCGACGGAATCAACCTGAGCGCCGTACTGTTCGGCACCGGCTCGAGCCCACGCGACGTCGTTCCCTTCTACCGCTACAACGAGCTGTACGCGATCCGCAAAGGCTGGTTCAAGGCCCACTTCATCACTCAGGGCGAGTACGGCATGGGACCCGAGCGCACCATGCACGATCCGCCGCTGCTGTACCACCTCGGGCGCGATCCGGGGGAGCAGTTCGACGTCGCCGACGAGTATCCAGAAGTGCTACAAGACCTGATTGATGAGGCGCGCCGCTACCGCGACAGCGTCGAGGTCAAGCCGTCGTTGTTCGATGCGAGGCCGGGTGGGTGAGACACGGGAGACGGGAGACGGGAGACGGGAGACGGGAGACGGGAGTAGACACCTAACCCCGGGCGCAAGCCCGG
>JARRLJ010000682.1:1825-3241 GCA_037387025.1 Gemmatimonadales bacterium | reverse complement strand
ATGACTCGGTAACCAAGAGCAAGTTCGACAATATCTACGGGTGTCGGCACTCGCTGATCGACGGCCTGAATCGGGCGAGCGACGTGATGATTGGCGGGAAGATCGCAGTTGTTTGCGGCTACGTTGAAGTTGGCAAGGGATGCGCGCAAGCCCTACGGGGGCAGGGATGCCGTGTGATTGTGACCGAGATCGATCCCATCCTCGCTCTGCAGGCGACGATGGAGGGCTTTGAGATCAATACGGTTGAAGACGTGGTCGAATTCGCAGACATCTTCATTACGGCCACAGGCAACTACAACGTTATTACGGTCGATCACATGTCCCGTATGAAGGACAAAGCGATCGTCGGTAACATCGGGCACTTCGACAATGAGATCGATCTAGCCGGGCTTCAGAAGGTTCCCGGTATCCAGAAAGTGAATATCAAACCGCAGTACGATCAGTGGGTATTCCCGGACGGTCGCGGCATTCTGATGCTTGCCGAAGGTCGATTGTTGAACCTCGGATGTGCAACCGGCCATCCCAGCTTCGTCATGTCGGCGTCGTTCACCAACCAGGTCCTGGCACAGTTGGAACTGTGGCAGAAGAGTTCGCATTATGAAAAGAAGGTATACATGCTTCCGAAGACGCTGGACGAGGAGGTGGCGCGGCTGCACCTGGGCCAGCTAGGGGTGAAACTGACACGCCTGACCAAGGAACAAGCGGATTACATCGGAGTACCGGTTGAAGGGCCGTACAAGCCGGATCATTATCGCTATTGACCTTTGGACGCGGCCGGAAACGGTGGCCCGTTCAAACCGGTTAGGATGGATGAGTGCGTAATGGTGGAAGTAAAGGTTGCACACCTAGGGCTGGATCGCTCGAGCAACACGCCCGTCGTCATTCTTCAGGAGAAGGAAGGCGATCGAGTGCTGCCCATCTGGATCGGACCCGCAGAGGCGAGCGCCATCGCGATGGAGTTGGCCGGTGTCAAGTTTTCCCGGCCACTGACGCACGATCTAGTGAAACAAGTCATACTAGGATTAGGTGGGCAACTCAGCCGCGTGGTTATTACGCGAGTGCAGGAGAACACTTACTACGCCGAGCTCCAAATCCACCGCAACGACCATGTCGTTCAGGTCGATGCGCGACCATCCGACAGCATTGCCGTGGCATTGAGGCTCGATGCCCCGATTTTCACGCAGGAAGACCTGCTCGAACTCACGACGGTGGACACGATCGAATCCAGCACGACCGAGCCGGGATCCATTGATGCCGACACGCTCAAGTCGTACCTGGAAAAATTGGATCCGGAAGATTTCGGGAAGTTCACACCTTAGATCTGCTGTTCTGACAGCAATTGTCAAGAGCCTCCCCGTGACGGGGACCGCTCAGGATTTTCGCGTCACCGGGCAAGTCTTGCGAGGTACTGCCAAC
>JARRLJ010000682.1:0-1794 GCA_037387025.1 Gemmatimonadales bacterium | reverse complement strand
GTGCCCGTCGCTGATCGCATGGTCGTGTTGCACGCTGTGAACGTGCAGGGCGGCCGCCCAATTGACTCCGTAACCACCGACTCTCGCGGACGCTACAGCCTAAGTGATCCCGCACGCGACACGAGCGCCAGTTACCTGGTGAGCGTGGAGCACGATGGAATTGGATACTTCTCGCAGCCGATCGGCGCGGTGGGTAGCACTGCGGAGGTCGCCTCCACGCTGGTAGTGTACGATACGTCATATACCGAGCCGGCGATATCGCTGCTCGAACGGCACGTGATCATTCGCTCCGTCGCGAGCGACGGGACGCGACGGGTCGTCGAGCTCCTGGTGCTCGGTAACTCTGGGGCCCTCACACGCATCGCTGAAGACAGCACCAGACCCGTGTGGCAAGGTGCGCTCCCGTCCAACGCGATCCAATTCGAAATCGACCAGAGCGATGTCGGCCGACAGACGGTCTACCGCAATGGCGATTCGGTTGCCGTGGTGGCTGCGCTACCACCGGGTGAGAAGCAAGTGCTCCTTTCTTATTTGATACCGGCCGGAGTGAGAGAGCTTTCGATACCACTCGATCATCCGGTCGAGCGCACTATGAACGTGATGTTGGAGGATTCCAGTGCTGTAATCGCGGCAGGGCCGCTGCAGTTCCAAGGGTTCGAACTCTTGGATCAAATGCCGTTCTTACTCTACAGTGCGAACTCAATGCCACAGGGCACGGAAGTGACCGTGAGGTTTGCTGGGCAGCGATGGTCCATCACGAGCTTGTGGTGGATCGTCATTCCGTTGACGGCCCTCTCGATGGCCCTGGGCTTGTGGCAGTGGATCAAGCGCAATCCGGTGCAAGTGAAACCTCAAATCACGGCGGACGCCCTGGCGGCCCGGATCGCCGATATGGACCGTACGTATGAGAGTCGGCGAGATGAGATGACTGATGCGGAACGTGATGCATACAGCCGTCGCCGCGCAGAACTCAAGGCGCAATTATCCGAGACGCTAGCTAGGAACACAGACTCGAGTTAGATTGCGGGTACCTTGCACGTCTGCTTTTCTCACTAGCGAGCGCGGAGTGGATGGTGGAGCGAAACGTCCGAACGATCAAAGACACGCGCTCACATCCTTCCTGTTGTGAAGGAGTGAGCGTTGCTGCTTCGTAACCTCACAGTCACGGCGGCCCTGTCCGTCGTGCTGCTTGCGTGCCAAGGCGGTGATTCCCGCGGCCGTGGGCCGCCGGTGGACGACGCCGGCCGTACCGTATCGCTGGAGGTAACTCCGAGTCGCATTGTCTCGCTGGCGCCGGGCATGACCGAGTTGCTATTTGCCGTTGGTGCCGGAGAGCGTGTTGTGGGTCGGACGCGTTGGTGTGATTACCCGCCCGCGGTGGCCGATATCCCGAGCGTCGGTGACGGACTGAGTCCCAATGTCGAGAGCATACTGGCACGGCGTCCCGATCTAGTCGTCTTCTATGCGTCACCCGCCAACGAAACTGCGATCTCACAGCTGGAACAACTGGGAGTTGCGACTCTCAGCCTCCTCACGGACGACCTCGAAGATCTCATGCGGTCAGCGCGACTGTTGGGACGTGTAACCGGTGACAGTACGGTCGCAGACTCCCTCTCGGATTGGCTCGAGCGCGAGATATCGCTGCTGGAGCAAACCCGTCCGGATTGGGACGAACCCAGCGTGTTGCTGGTGGCGTGGGACAACCCGCCCATCGTGATAGGTGAGTCCAGTTTCTTGAGCGAGATAGTGGTGATAGCGGGGGGACGGAACTCATTTGGTGATGTGAAGCGGCCA
>JARRLJ010000681.1:0-2747 GCA_037387025.1 Gemmatimonadales bacterium | reverse complement strand
TCGAATAGTCGCCTATGCGTTCGACGTCCTTCACCAGGCTGGTCAGTAGCAGGCAGTAGGGAAGGTCCAGTTTTGTTCCGGTGACCGAGAGGTGGGCTATGATCTGCTTCCGAATCCGCTTGCTCTACGGAGAGCTGCCGCTCTCGGTCGATCTTGTCGCGCAGTGACTCGCCCTCAACGAGCGGCATGACATAGTACAGATATCCGTCCGCCTCACCGGAATCGTATAGCTGCACGATGTTCGGGTGATGGAGGTTGGCGGTGACCCGAATCTCGTTGAGGAAGCGCTCCCCTCCCAGCATCGCGGCGAGCTCCGGCCGCAGCACCTTGAGGGCAACGCTGCGCTGATGCTTGGCGTCGTGGGCCAAATAGACCGTAGCCATACCACCCTCGCCAAGCTTGCGCTCTATGGTATAGCGGCTCGCCAGGGCAGCCTTGAGACGATCATGCTGTTCGGGCACGACTCACATAGCTCGATTATCGATGGTGCTGCCATGTCCGTTCATCGGGTTAAGATATGCTGCCGCCGACCGCCCTTCCAACCTTTTCTCTTTTCACCGCATCCAATATCTGTAGACAACAGATATCGAACCCCCACCGGAAGCTTTGATGTCTGATAAGACCAATCGAATCAACGACTTCCTGCCGATGAGCCCACCGGACTTCCAGGTCCTGCTGCTGCTCCAGACCGAGCCACGCCACGGGTACGGCATCGTCCAAACGGGTCAGCAACTGTTCCCCTCGGAACCGCCGCTGGAGATCGGTTCGCTCTACCGCATCGTCAGTCGGATGCTCGAGAACGGTGTATAGCGGTGGCACGGGCGGACGCCGCTCGCATGCGCACCTTGCTGGCGTCACCTCAGGCGGCGGAGCTGTTGCACGGATGAGAGAACGAATCACCGTATGTAGGCTCGGCCTGAGCGGGCGTGTCGTTACCGCCGTCACCCGCCTGTTTCCACGCGCCTTTCGGACTCGGTTCGGCGAGGAGATGGTGACCACGTTTCTCGATCGCCGTGACGCAGTGCTAGACGACCACAACGTCTCGCTCCCGACGAGTATTGCGCGTGTTCTCGTACTCACGCTCTCGACATCGACGAACTTCGCACGGTCGGCGATGGCCGAGCGCTGGCAGATCACACGTGGGCGGGCAAGTCGCCGTTCTCCCACCAGCATACGGAAAGAGCCGATGATCAAATCACTCTTTAGAGACACACGTCAGGCGCTGCGTACGTTGAGCAAGCAGCCCGGGTACGTCGCAGTTGCCGTCCTCACGCTGGCTCTCGGAATCGGTGCCAACACGGCTGTGTTCAGCGTACTCAACAGCGTGATCCTGAGTCCACTGCCCTACCCTGAGTCTGATAGGCTGGTGCGGATCTACAACTCGTGGGAGGGATCGCCGGACTTCTCGCGAAATTTCCTGAGTGGTTTCGACTTCCCGCGGTTCCGTGACGGTGTCGCGGGGTTTGAAACAGCGGCCGTCATGTACACCTACCGCGAAACGGGTAGAGACCTCACCGGCGACGAGCACTCGCAAAGGGTCAAGGCGCTGCGCATCAGTTCCGACTACTTCGAGACCTATCGGGCCACGCCTTTGTTCGGCCGGACTTTCACGCGTGAGGAGGAGCGCAATGACGCCGGACTCGTGATACTGAGCCACCGCCTATGGCGCTCCTACACCAATGGAGACCCGGACATACTCGGTAAGACGATCGCTCTCGACGGCGAGGTACATACCGTCATTGGAGTGATGCGACCCAGCTTTCTCGACGTGATCGGTGGCGACGTAGACCTGTGGGTTCCGCAGGACCTACAGCCCGCAGGCAGCAACACTCGCGGTAACCACTACCTGACAGGGATTGCGCGACTCGGTCCCGGCGTCACCATCGAGCAGGCACAGGCCCAGATCGACGCAGTTCAAAACCAGCTCGCTAAGGAATTCCCCGGATCCTACGACAAACAGAACGTGGATCTGTATCCGTTGTATGAGGATGTTGTGGGTGCTACCAGCACCACTCTGTACATACTATGGGGAGCCGCCGGCCTCGTGCTGCTCATAGCGTGCGTGAATGTGGCCAACCTATCGCTGGCCCGGAGTGTCGCACGCACAAAAGAAATGGCGATACGAACCGCGCTCGGTTCGGGACGGGGCCGCGCCGCGCAGGTGTCGTTGGCACTCGTGCTGCTGATTGGGGCTGGCTTGTTGATCAAGAGTTTTCTTGCTTTGCGACAACTCAATCTCGGCTTTGAACCCGACAACGTCGCCACCTTTGAGGTTCACCTGCCCACAGCCCGGTATCCCACTGGGGAAGACCGCATCCAGTTCCACCTGGCGTTGCACGACCGCCTGCGCGCGCTCCCTCGAG
This sequence comes from Gemmatimonadales bacterium, assembly GCA_037387025.1. Lineage (GTDB taxonomy): Bacteria > Gemmatimonadota > Gemmatimonadetes > Gemmatimonadales > GWC2-71-9. The sequence continues at coordinate 384 of JARRLJ010000681.1, read as the reverse complement.
TCGAGGCTGTCGGTGCGGCTTCGTGGCTTCCGGCGAGCGGCATGTACCACAGTTGGGGATACGGATACAATGACGACGCGGGCGAACGCCAATGGGTACCGGCGCAGGTGCGAACGGTCGAAGGCGATTACTTCGAGGCACTGGGGATCGACCTGATCCGTGGTCGGACTTTCGCGGCTACTGACCAACTGGATGCCGACCCGGTGGCGATCATCAATGAAATGCTCGCAACCAGAGTCTACGGCGAGAAGAGCCCTCTAGGCGAAGTGTTCACATTTGGCTCAAGTGGGTTCACAGTTGTCGGTGTCGTCAGCGATGTCGCCCATGAAACGCGCGGTGAATTCGGGCCCCGTGTGTACCTGACACACTCGCAATACGGCACCG
>JARRLJ010000680.1:0-2586 GCA_037387025.1 Gemmatimonadales bacterium | reverse complement strand
CCATCCTGCCCAAGCTCACCAAGGCGGAAATGTCTCAGGGAGCCACCGACTGGAATGATGTGCACAAATCCCGGGGACTCGCGGAGGTGGGACGCATCGTGAATGCAGCAATCGAGTACCATCGTCAGCTGCGCCCGGACGGACTCAAACACGAGAACCAAAGGCAAGTTGAACGTAAGTGCTCGCCGTAGCCCCAGCGAGGGAACGTCCGTGGGACCAATTGCCGCTCGCCGCAAGCCGCGCTGTGATGCCGTAGTCCGGCGCGTTGCGGCTTCTGAGAACACCTCGCTGTTGCCCGTCGTGACATCGCATTTTGTGGGCGTGTACGAAGGGGCATGCTTACGCTTCAGTCAAAACAAGAGGCCGCACCGGACAACATGACCGCCGCCAAGTGGCGGGATCAGGTTCGGGCACATTTTGGCGACCGACGTCGGACGCGCTATCCCGAAGCTCTCCGTCGGAGCGCCGCGTCATACCTCAAGCGCAGACAAGAAGATGGGTCGAATCTGGTGGCGGTGGCGCAGGAGCTTGGTGTCGATTGTTCAACCCTACAGCGGTGGTCCGAGCAGTGCCTTGGGGAGGCTATGGAAGAATCGAGCCGCGGCATGGTGCCCGTCGTGCTGTGCCGAGGCTGTCGCACCCGAGACGACGAAAGCGACGGTCGTGGTGCACGGTCCGCGCGGTCTGCGGGTCGAAGGACTCTCGGTGGTGCAGATCGCCCAGCTCATGGAGGCGCTGACATGTTGACCCCTGGCCGCAACGTAAAGGTATTCGCTTACCGCGAGCCCGTGGATATGAGGCGCGGGTTCAACGGCCTGTACGCTCTAGCTCGCGACGTGCTGGGTCTCGACCCTCTCAGCGGGCACTACTTCCTCTTCGTTGGACGTAGCCGTCGCCTCGCGAAAGTCCTGAGATGGGACGGCACAGGCCTTTGCATCTTCTCGAAGCGCTAGGAACGCCACCGCTTCGTAGGGCCTTGGCAACGGGAGGGGGACGGGCAGATCGAGATGACCGCCAGCGAGTTGGCTTTGCTCCTAGAGGGGAGCGCTGCAAGCACAAAAGTACTTTCGCCACCCCCGGTGACACAAAATTCTCAAAAAAACGCATTTTAGAGATCGCCAAACGGTGCTGGCTGTGATCGTAGGATCATGTGAAGAGCCAGAGGCCACATCGTTTCGAGGTACGTCTCGAGAGCGAGACAGACATCGACAAGGTTCGGGCGGTTGCTCTGTACTTGGCAGAGCAGGTTGAGTCGCTGCAGCGTCAGCTCAGCAAGCTTCGGGCTGAAATGGCTCGACTCAAGAGGGCCCCCTCAAGCCCATCAAAGGTGGCCGCTATAGCCTTCGCTTCGCCGTTGGCGTAGCGGTCGACAAGTACGAGTATCACGCGCCTCTGGAGCGACAAGCCCGCCGAATGCGACGCGAAGGACTTGAGATCCACAGCCAGACCCTGTGGGACCAGGTCGCCGCCCTCGCCGTCATCAACGAGCCGTTGCTCGAGCGGACGCGTCATTACCTGGTCACACAGGAGCCTGTCCTTGGGGCCGACGAGACCCGTTGGCCGATTCTGGACAAGCGCGGTCGCGTCAAGGGCGGAGGCAAGAACTGGTACGCGTGGACCATCGGCAGCCCCCGCGCCGTGGTCTATCGCATCGCGAGCTCCCGCGGGAAGGCTGTGGCCGAGGAACTGTTGGATGGCTTTGAGGGATTCCTCGTCAGTGACGGTTACAGCGCCTATATCAGCCTCGCGAAGGACCACCCTGGCCTCCTCAACGTTTTTTGCTGGAGCCACGTCCGCCGTCTCTTCGTGAAGGCTGCAAAATTCTATCCTGAAGCCAAGGGATACGTCGAGTTGATCAACCAAATGTTCGAGCTCGATGACCAGGCCGGGCAAGGCGATGACCCCGAAACGCTGGAGCGGCGCAAGGCAATCCGTCGAACAAGAATACGACCAGTGGTCGGCAAGCTCTTCAAAATGGCGCTCGCGAGCAAGGCACTCGACAGCAGTGCGCTCGGCAAGGCGGTCAACTACATGTTGAATCTACGCAAGGGGCTGGTCCGTTTTCTCAACGACCCTCGCATTCCCCTACACAATAACGGATCCGAGCAGGCGATGCGGGATCCCGTCCTGGGGCGAAAAAACCACTACGGGAGCAAATCCAAGCGCGGCACCGAGGTTGCTGCTCTCATGTACACCATCATGGAGAACGCCTCGCGCAACGACCTCGATCCGTACGACTACCTGCTCTACGCAACCGCCACCCACCTGCTCGGCGGCAAGCCCCTGCTACCCCATGAACTGAAACCCCATCAGCTTGCCAAAGAGCTCGAAGCGCTCGAACAATATCTCTAACGCCGGCTTCCCGCGTTATCGCACCGTGTCAATTTCGGCGACGTAGCCGGCTGCGGATTTCGCCGACAGATCGAAGTCGATGTCTGAGCGCAAATGGGGGCTAGGGCGAGCATTTACGATCGAAAACCCGCGTCATCTCCAGCAAGCCCGAAAGGACCTCACAGCGGCTCAGCGGGATCTGAGCCGAAAGAAACGTGGTTCGCAAAATCGCGACAAGGCTCGCCAAAAGGTGAC
>JARRLJ010000679.1:0-2854 GCA_037387025.1 Gemmatimonadales bacterium | reverse complement strand
CGAAGCGTAAGGCCACGAAGCGCAAGGCCACGAAGCGTAAGGCCACGAAGCGTAAGGCCACGAAACGTAAGGCCACGAAACGTAAGGCCACGAAACGTAAGGCCAAGAGGCGCAAGGCCACGAGGAGGACCACAGGTAGGAAGACTACAGGTAGGGCGAAACGTCGCTAGCCGAAGTCTTCACAACTGCGTAGTACGCTTGCATAGGGGGTCGGCACGCTGCCGGCCCCGCAGCGTATCTAGGCGCTTTCTAAGGGTTTGATCGCCAGGAAACCAGATGACGAATTTACTCCACTGTGTCTTTGCACTCTCCAGTCGCTGTAGTGATTCACAAGAACGTCGCAAGTGCGATGGGGAACTGCCTGGGGACGCCTCCCTGAGATGATGCAATGAACCCCGCCCTCTGCCGTGAGCCCCTTGAAGGTGGAGATGACTCGTGCCATCGTGGCAGGTTCTAACGATCCCACCGTTGCCGCGTCAAGCACTGCGAGCGTAGGTGCCAGGTCGGGAAACCAGCTGCCCAGATTCACGACCAGAGCCTGAAATCGTGCTCCGACTCCCTCTGCTGCAGCGCGAGCCTCAGCCGCCTCAACGTTTGCCAGCTCCTTGTCGATAAGAATGACGGGCCAGTCATTGGCGGCCAGAAACAGCCCCACGGCTGTCACAGCGCTCCCCACGAGCAGAGCTATGTCCCCGTCGTCCAATCTGAGCGCGAGCTCGGCAAGAGGCATCTTCGGATCCAGTCCCCAGTGCGTGGGCTCTCGCTGGACCTGACGTTGTTTCAGGTGTCTTTCGCGCCACCGGCGGAACGAGGGCAGCTTGAGGCGACGCATGATCAGCCGATCAACGTGCTCTAGAACCAAAACCTCGGTGAGGACCAGCTGTTCTTCAGAGCCAATCTCAAGCTCCCGCACAGCCTCATCTGCAATCAACAACAGCTCATGTCGTGAAACCTGGTCCTTATACTCTTCTATTCGCTGGAGTATGAACTCTTCGTATTCCTGACGTAGCGACTGCTGTCGCATGCGGTGGGACTTTTCGCGAGGGCTGCTCAGCATGGTTCAACGTGAACGATAATCTCATGCAGGTGAAGTTGGGAGCGGAGCCTGCTCTCGACCAAGTCTGCGATGTGATGTGCCTCCTCGACGGTTGCCTCGCGATCGACTGCTATGGTCAGCTCGGCAAAAGCCCGCTTTCGAGACCCACGAGAACGAATGTCGTAAGCACGGCTCACGCCGGAGACTGCCTCTGCATACCGTTGGATGGTGTGAGAAGGCAATACATGCTGGTCTACCAAGATTGGAATCGAGCGCGCAACTATTCCGTAAGCTAATACCACGATGACTCCCGCCACTATCAGGGCTACAACTGGATCTGATCAACACGTCTGCCTTGGTGTGCGCAGCGTCCGCTAGTAGGATCTCGCTGTTGAGCTGGCGCCCGCGACGAGACTCGTAGGCTGCTACTATGGTGTTGGCACCCAGAGTTCCTACTAGGACTACTAGCTGCATCGATGTGACTTCCAATGCTGGTGCGCCAACTGCCAGGCGATGCACTGCACCTTTCACCAGCTCGAAGGCACTTACCGAAAGAAAGCCGACAATCGCGAGCGCTCCAAGTGTTTCAAATTTCTGATGGCCGTATGGGTGATCTTCATCCGGACCCTGGGCGGCCACTCCGATTATGGCCAAGGCCAGAATATTGTTCAGTGCGTCGACCGATGAGTGAACTGCATCACCGAGGACTGCAAGTGAGCTGGTGTTCAAGCCAACGATGAACTTGGCCCCGACGACGGCGAGGTTCGCGATCAAGATGCCGAGAAGTACACGGCGTATCTGAGCACTGCGGGTGGCAGCAGCACTGACCTGCATCATGGCTCCAACCTTGTGTGGTCACTTTTTCCTGTCAACGCTAGACTGCCAGGGGAGGAGATTTAGACATGTCTAAATGCGGCCACGAAGTGTAATCATTGCTTATCCACGGATGAAGCACTCTGTACCAGGACATGTATGAGTAGTACGCCGTATCTTGAACTGGCAGGAAGGTTGTTCAACTGTATTTGCGGCTTCGAACGTGATCACCGTTCATGTGAGGAGACCGGGCCATGAATCGAGTAGATCTGCGACTCTTGGCGATAGCTGGTCCGCCATTCGTGGATGCGACGTCGATGATGAAAGCTTGTCGGGCGGCTGAAGCTGGAGGGGTGACTGCCGTGCAAGTGCGCCTCAAGGAGACTCCAGCAGCAGTGACGCTGCGAGTCACCGAGCAATTGGTATCCAATTTGTCGATCCCGGTGTACGTAAATGACCGGGCTGACATCGCAGTCGCGGCAGGGGCCCATGGCGTGCACCTGGGCGCTGAAGATCTCGCCCCTTCCAGCGTGCGCTTGTTCGCGGGTCCCGTAATGAGAATCGGCGCCTCAGTGGGAACACATGCAGAAGCCGAATCGGCACAGCGGGAGCCGGTGGACTACTGGAGCACGGGCTCGATATTCCGGACCCAGAGCAAGTCAGATGCTGGCGAGCCAATCGGAGTCGAAGGCTTTAGAGAGCTCGCTGGTCGAGCACCTTCTGGAGTACCGGTCATCGCTATCGGCGGAATATCAGCGTCCAACGCGGCGTCAGTTCTCGAAGCGGGAGCGCAAGGGATCGCGGTGATAAGTGCCATCTTCGGAGCTGCCGACATTGAGCGCGCGGCGTGCGAACTGCGCGATATAGTGGACGCGAAGCCACCCCGTGATATTCTCTAGCGCATACCTTCCGCTTCCTGGCGCCGCACTTCCCTAATGGCTGCCAGATGCTCGCTGTATGTCCTAGAGAATACGTGCTTGCCATCGGGACGGGCTACGAAGTAGA
>JARRLJ010000678.1:0-2535 GCA_037387025.1 Gemmatimonadales bacterium | reverse complement strand
CTTCTCCGGCTCCTCGTATTCTTCGAACAGCGCCACAAATCGCTGGTAAGTAAGCTCTGCGCCGATCGGGGAGATTCCTTCGGCGCGGGATGGTGGGTCCCCGAGCGCCTGGGCTTTCACGAGGCCGAAGAAAGCCCACAGTCCCACGGTCGCCGTCAGGCATGTGCCGTCGGTGAAACGCATGATCCACTGGTATTTCTTCGGGAGCGTGGCACGCTCCTCGTGGAACAACAGACGCCCGGCCATCTCATTTATCCGAAACACGTAATCGGGCTCGAGCGAGATGAATATCGCCTTGGCGTCGGCGGTGACCGGTCCGATCTTCTTGTCGGGAATCAGGCTTTCGCACTCCTCAGCGGATGGCTTGAGGAAAGCGAACTTGTGCGGGCTGTTGCCCCTGCTGAACGCAGCGACGGTCTTGCCCGAGATGACTTTGCTCATCTGAGCTGAAATCGTAGTGACTTCTGGCAGATCGAGCACGGCGAGCGGTCCGGATTCAGGTCGTGTCCCGGATCTACGCTAAGACTCTGAGGGTTGGAGTCGGAGCATAGATCCCTCCTCGATAGTCTGGGAGGGCGACTCCCAGGCCAGGGCAAAGCTAAAGAATGAGATATCGGCAAGGCAACGGGTGTGCGGTTCACACTTTCGTATCTTAGTCTAATGCGTTGCCGCTGTTGGACATAGGAGCGATGACCGAGCTGGTAGCGAGCTACGGTGAGAACGGGCAGGCAGTGCACTGCTTGACCACGGAACGCGCGAGAGCGGAACGTCGAAAGCGGGTTACACCGATACGGCCGTTGTGATTCGTCTCACTGGCAATGAAATCCTGATTTGCTTATAGTGGCACGTCCCACTGTTCCCTCCGTGCTAGAGGCACCTTGATGGTAGAGCGTTTCAAACCCATCCGTTTCTCCCGAGCCGGCATCCGAGGGCTCAAAGCATCCGCCACCATCGCGATGAACGACAGGGTCCGGGAAATTTGGGATGCGGGCCGGAACGTGTACCACATGGCGTTCGGCGAATCCCGTTGCTTCGCAAAGTGATCTCGCAACACTACCAACAGAGATTCGAGCTCGACGTCGTCCCGGAGCAGGTAGTGGTGGGTCCCGGGAGCAAGTCCCTGATCTTCTCGGCTCTCATGGCCCTGGGTGAAGAAGTCATCATCCCGCAGCCATCCTGGGTCTCCTACGGTCCGCAGGCTCACATCCTGGGGAAACCGGTGACGTTCATACCCACGCGGCCGGAGTACAATTACGAGTTGGAGCTGGACGTGCTGGAGGAACGACTGCACGAATCGCGGGAGAACTGGGGCAATCCCGAGGTGTTCATCGTCAACAGTCCCAAGAACCCGACCGGCACCATGATGCGGCCCGAGAAGGTTGAAGCCTTGGCTGGATTTGCCAGGGAGCATGAGTTGATGGTGCTGAGTGATGAGATCTATGCGCTCACGGCCTTTACCTCGATTCCGCACGTCTCGATGGCCCGTTTCTATCCAGAGGGAACCGTTGTCTTCGGTGGGTTGAGCAAGAGCCTTCCGCTCGGTGGCTGGCGCCTCGGGACTGCTATCATACCGGGGGAGAACGGTGGCAGGGCGTTGGCGCAGGCGATGTCGAACATTGCCTCCAACATTTGGACCTGTGATGCGGCGCCGGTGCAGTACGCTGCTCTGATCGCCTACAGTGACGACTCCGAAATCGAAGAGTACATTGATGTCTGCCGACGGATGCACGCCATCAGAACTCGATACCTGTACCGGACCATGCAACGGATTGGAGTTCCCTGTGTCGAGCCGGCCGGTGGCTTCTACATTTATCCGTCCTTCGAGAAATGGAGGGGGCCACTGGCAGAGCGGGGGGTGCACAACGATCAGGATTTGGCGTTTCATTTGCTCGACCGCTACGAGATAGCCACGCTGCCCGGTTCCGAGTTTCACGCAGCGCAGGATTTCTGTCTCAGGATCTCCTCCAGCTACATTGATACGGCAACCGATGAGAAGGCCGACGCGTTGTTGGCTGGCTTCAAGGATGATCCGGATCCAACTAGGTTCATCGAGAACCACCACCCTCGGCTGCAACAAGTAGCGCAGCGACTCGGCGAATTCGTAGCCGATCTGGAGAGCGAATCGAAGGAAGCAGAACCCGTATCCGAACTTGCCACTGTGTAACGCCAGCTCCCTACCGGGGGGCCAGCTACCATCATGAAAGAAGTCGTCATAGTCGACGGAGTCCGTTCGCCGGTGGGAAAACACAACGGGCGCCTTTCCAGCGTCCGACCCGACGATCTCCTAGCTGAAGTCCTCAAAGCACTGGTTCAGCGGGTCGCCATCGACCCGCTTTTAGTGGATGATGTGTACGCCGGCTGTGGCAACCAGGCCGGCGAAGACAACCGTGACGTTGCCCGCATGGCTGTGTTGCTCGCCGGTTGGCCCGTCGAGGTTGCAGGCGTGACCGTCAATCGCAATTGCGCCTCTGCACTCGAGGCGGTGAATCAGGCGGCCAAGGCCATCCTGGCCGGAGAAGGAGACGTCTTCGTCGG
>JARRLJ010000677.1:0-2573 GCA_037387025.1 Gemmatimonadales bacterium | reverse complement strand
TCCACCGCTCCTTCAGCATCGAGGCCGGCGTTCCCTACGTGGTCCTCCAACCAACGGACTTGAACAGCACTTCGGGCGTCGGCAATCTGGAGGTCCTTTTCAAGTTTGCAAACTACGCGTTTGAAGAGCAGGGGTTACTTCTGGGATACGGCATCGAGTTCGCGGTTCCTACAGGCGATGCCGCCAACGGTATTGGGAGCGACCATATCTGGGAGGTTGCGCCGGTCTTGAACCTCGGGTACAAGCGCGGTGCTCTCGAACTGGTCGGCTTCACGATCTTCGGCATCCCATTCGGTCAGGAAGACGGCGAGGAGGTCGAGACCGAATTCACCTACAACGGCTCAGTGCTCATGCACGCATCGCCGCAACTCCAGTTGCTCGTCGAGTTGAACGGCAATACGATGCTGAGCGGTGAAGAGAGGGGAACGACATTTGTCCGGCTGTCACCGGGGGTGAAAGTCGCGCCGTCGCGCGCCGTTCCGCTATTCATCGGCCTAGGCGGGACGTTTCCGCTTACGGAGTCCGAGTTCGACGCTGGAGCTCTGGTGTCACTGTTCTATCATTTTTGAGCGTGGCCATCGCCCTCCGCTCCACCGTCTGCCTCAGGGGCGCGTGACTAGGCTGCGCCACCCTCATTCGTTCCGCAGCGATATCATGGGATCGACTCGGACCGCGCGGCGCATCGGTAGGAAGGCGGAGAGCAACGCAGCGGCCAAGAGCACCACGATGCCTGTGGCAAACGTCGCGGGATCGGTCGCCCCAACACCGAAGAGCAGGCCGCGCACCAGCCGCGTCACTCCGTAGGCTCCCGCCAAGCCAAGCCCGAGTCCGAGCAGCACTGCGCCCATCGCGCGCGCGATTACCATCCGAGCTATGTCACGACGATACGCTCCTATCGCCATCCGGATGCCGATCTCGCGTTGTCGCTGGTTCACTGCCAGGTTCGTGACGCTGTAGACGCCGGCGGCAGCGAGTACCAGCCCAATTAGTGCAACGACCGTGAACAACTCCGCATTCATCCTTTGACCGGACAGGAAGCCACTTACGAGCCGATTGTACGGCTCGATGTTTATGAGGGTCAACTCCGGGTGGAAGCCTCGCAGTTCTCGCTCGAGTTGAGGGGCCGCCACTGACGGATCGATTGCGGTGTTCACAAGCACCATGTTGTGCGGCGTCCAGTCGTGCTGCAGGTAAGCGAAGTAGATTAGCGGCTCGGGCTCGGACAGAACGTTCCTGGTTCTGGAGTCGGCTCGTCCTGGCCGTCGATCAGGAGTGGGGCGGCGAAGTGGTAACCGGACAGTGGTGCGACGTCAGCGACACTCACCTGGCGCGCCCAGGGTTGAGCTTCCAGGTGGGCAGTGAGGTCCTTATAGAACTGTTTTCGTCCGGTCTGGTCCAGGTCGATGGCGCTGACCGTGATGATGCTCATGAGCAGATGATCGTCGTCGAATCCGGTATCGATGCGAATGACGTTCTCCAGCGTGCGCAGCACCAATCCGGCGCCAATCAGTAGTACGACGGAGAGAGCCACCTGGAGTGACACCAATAGATCGCGCGTGCCAAACCGCAGCCAGCGCCGCTCGGGGTTGGAGATTCGAGGGCCTCCCTTCAACGCCTCGGCCAGGTTGAAGCGCGACGCCCGCAGAGCCGGGAGCACACCGGCAACCAGGCCTGCAACGAGTGCGATAACCACCGTGACGAATATTACGCGCAGCTCGAGGTCTATCTCGCGCGGCACACCGGCACGCCACACGCTGGGCTGTGCGAAATAGGATCCGACCCTGACGCCTGCCGGGATCGCGATGAGGAGAGCGAGTGCAGCCGCAATTGTCGCCAACAGCATGTTCTCGACCAGGTACTGGCCGATCAATCGGCGCGGAGAAGCGCCGAGTGCTCCTTTGACCGCCAGCTCGCGGCGTCTTCCGGTAGCCATGGAGAGCATCAGGTTGGCGACGTTGCCGCAGGCCAACAATAGCAGCACCATGGCTCCAGCCAGCATCAATCGCGCGGATGGCATCTGGCGCGCGGCGGCGCTCGGTTGAACCCATGCCGGGGGAACGATCGTGTTCTGTCTGGTTCGCTCTGTTCGGGGGTAAACCTCGTCCAGTCCGGCCGCAATTGTCTCCAGCTCGGCCTCGGCCTGCTCCACAGTGAAGCCGGGCTTGAGTCGGCCATAGATCAGTACATACGACAGGTCACGGTTTGCGAGACTCGCCCCCACGTCGCGATAGGAGACCTTGATCTGTTCCAGAGGTAGCCAGATATCCGGCCGCAGCGATGCGACTGAGCCCACGAAGTTCGGGGCAGTCACTCCAATCACTGTTACCGGTTTGCCATTGAGGTAGACCGTACGCCCGACTGCCGTTGTATCGGAGCCAAAGCTGCGACGCCAAAACCGATGCGACAGCATGACAACTGGTATTGCCTCGGCCCGGTCGTCGTCCGGAGTGAAGCGGCGGCCGAGAGCCATGCCCACTCCCAGTAACGAGAAGTAGTTGCCCGACACCGCTTGTCCGAACACCTGATCGCTGGTGGTGCCGTGCCTGAGGCCGCCGGCAAACGACATCTGGCTG
>JARRLJ010000676.1:0-4398 GCA_037387025.1 Gemmatimonadales bacterium | reverse complement strand
TCATCTTCCACATGATCCCACTGATCCAAGTGATAGTCGTACGCCTTCAGCGACAGACCCAGCTGAAACGTTGCCGGACCAACGTGGTGGCTCACCCCCACGTTCACAAACGCGTTGGAGAAGCTGAACTCATTCTCCACCGTCTTGTCCCCCGCCGGAATCGTATCTCCGCCCACCGTTGGCATGTCTTCCGCGGCCTCGGCCCAGGTGTCACTGTTTCCCGGCTCGTAGACTATGTCGACACCGAACGTCGTGGGCCCCGCCACCTTGGCTACGCCAAATCCAACGTCAAACGCGTTGCTGTTTCCCGGGTCTCGCGGGATGTTCATGATCTCATAGTTGGGAATCTTGGGGTGCGGCGATTTCCAATTCGCAGTGAGAATGCCACCGAGCCGCCAGCCTTCCACGCCCACCGGCTGAACGTACCCCAAATGGATGCCCCATGTGTCGGTCTTGTCCACGTTGTTCTCGGTCCTGCTGACTTGCTGCCACTCCCAAGTCGTGGAATCCACCAGCACCCAGTCCACGTACGTCACGTCGTGTCGCATGTCGAAGCGATGGTATAACAGGAGTGCCTCGGCCGTCCGCTGGCCTTCGAAAGTCTTTGTGGCTCCAATGCGCAGGTCCTTCATGTTCCCCGACTGTTGGATCGCCGAGCTCATTGCGTAGAGGTGTTCCACGCCGTCGACCGCGTTCAAGTCAGCGAGGAAGGCGCTTCCTCCTACTGCGATCTCGCCCGGTAACATCGTACCGATACTGAAGAAACCGTACTTGTTCGTCGCCGCCTTGGACTGAAGCGCGTCGGGAGATGGCACGTCGACTTGGCCCCAAAAGACAGGTCCAAACGGATCACCGCGTTTGAGCTGCTGCAGGGCGACCATCCCGCCACCGTAGACCTTGGAGCCGCCGAATAGAGCGCCGAGTGGCAGAGAACCCGAGCTGCCGGCCTCGTTGCTGACGTTGTAGTAAGTTGGTGCCGCGAACACCTGAGACTCGGCGATCCTGGCTCCCTTGGCTGGATTGACGAATGGATCGAGGATCGAGTCGTCCAGCGCGATACTCACCGAGCCCATCCCGAGATTGCGGGAAGGGAACAACAGAAACTGGTCGCCGGCCGCGACCGGCACCGTCTTCAGAGCGATGAATTGTGCCTCGATCGGGGCAGGTATTGCGACTAGCACGGCGAGGCTTACGATACTACATGCCCCTGACAACGGACTCTTCATCATATCTCCCGGTGAGCTGTTGCGGATGACGGTCACCCTGGATACCCACACCTATGGAGCAACGTCACATCCATCCACGCACCGAACCCGCCAAGCACGTGACCTCGACGAGGCTCAATGGGTATCCATGATGTGACGGGGGAGAGTGACGCTGCGCTCATCGCGCGGGTAATGGCGGGGGAGCCCGACGCCTATGGAGGCCTCGTCTCACGTTACCGAGATCGCCTGGGACGATATGCAGTACGAATGCTGGGTAACGCGGAAGATGCAGAAGACGCTCTACAGGAAGCCTTCGTTAGGGGGTACCGCTCTCTCGCCCGATGCACCGATCCGGAAAAGTTCGGGGCGTGGCTCTTCACTATTCTGGTCAACCGGTGTCGCACAATCGGAAAGCAGCGGGCCCGGCGACAGCAATTGGTGATCCAGGACGAGGCCGCTGTAGGCAGGGCGTCGGTGAACCACACGGAGGACCGTCACGCCCTGCGGGAGACTATAGAACGGGCAATGGCACAGCTCTCACCAACGACCCGCGAGGCTTTCTTGTTGAAGCACGTCGAAGAGCTGAGTTATGATGAGGCTGCTGGAGGAGGCAGAGCGTGCCGGAACAAAGTGATGGACTAGAGCGAGCGATTCGCATCCTGAAGGAACCGGTCCAGATCGACAGAGAACTCGACCAGCGAGTAATGGCCGAGATCGAGTCAGTTCCGGTGCCCGGGGTCTGGTCGCGCCGTTTCTGGACAGCCTTGGACTGGCTCAGGCGCGGGCGCACCGTTAGAGTGAGTCCGCTCGGTGGCCTCGGCTTTGCCGCCGGCATCGTTATCCTCGTATTGATCGCGCGGAGCTGGATCGCCCCGCAGGAACCGAGTGCTCCTGTGGCAACTGAGGCCGACGGCTCGACGGTACAGTTCGTAATCGTCGCTCCAGCCGCGGCCCAAGTTTCACTCGTCGGCGATTTCAACGATTGGAGCTCTGCGGCGACCCCGATGCACCGGGTTGACGGCAACGGAGTCTGGGAGGTCACCGTGCCGCTGGACGCAGGACGCTATCGCTATGCTTTCCTGGTAGACGGGAATACTTGGCTGGGAGATCCATCGGCACCGCCCGCGTTAGATGACGAATTCGGACGGCCGGGATCGGTCGTCACGATCGGAGAGTTATGAGCAGGACGAAAAGTCGACTCGTTGCGGCATTCGTACTCGCGACCGGCCTCAGCACTGTGGCAAGTCAGGCCCGTGCCCAGGACCCGCGGCTCGAGGGGCGCGTACCCGAGGCCACCCGCGTCCAGATCGAAGCTGTGCTGGATTCGGCACGAACCCGAGAGCTACCCACGGAACCCTTGGTAGACCGGGCGTTGGAGGGCGCGAGCAAGGGCGCCCCGCCCGAGCTGATTCTCTCTGCGGTGATACGCCTGGCGGATGAAATGGCTGCTGCTAGCGATGCGATGGGTCAAGCTTCCTCAGCATCCGAGGTAATCGCCGGGGCCAGCGCCCTGCGCGCCGGCGCCCGGCCCGACGACCTGGCATATCTGCGCGAAGTGCGCGGCGATCAACCCCTGACGGTGGCAGCTGCGGTCATGGCCGACCTCGTCGCAGTTGGCGTTCCGGCGGACACTGCGGTGGCTGCGGTCATCGGGGCGTCGCCTGTTACTGCGCTCGGAGTCAGGCTCGAGGGTGCGGTTGACGCGCTGGCCGATAGCCCACTGCCACAGCGTCCACGCGGTCCCCGGAAACCGTAAGTGCCGGGCCGGAGGTGACTAGCCGCTGCTGGGAAGCCACGGCGGTGGCCAAGATCCTGGTCATGGTGGCTGCACCGATGCTGTCCGCTCAGGGAACAGGTTCGGTGGACTTCGGCGCATCCTGGGTCGACTATGAAGGCTTTCTCGCTTCCGGTGCTTTCTTTGTTTCCCCCACACTGCAGTACAACGCTCCCAGCGTGTCGTTGGGAACCGCCGCCAGCTACGTGGTTTTCGAAAGCGGCAATCGCATTTTGCAGGCTCTGGCAGCGGGTGCGTGGCGCACCAGGTTGCGAGATCGCATCAGCGCCGAGCTCTCGGGGTCGGCAGGCATCGCCACGTATGCGGTTCGAAACGGAGAAGACTACCCGGGCTACGGTCACCTTTTGGGCCGCGCGCGGCTGCATTTGTCCGGTCACCCCAGCGGCGGGTGGCTAGGGACCGCAATCGGGGAATCGTACCTGGGTTCCGGCTCCGCTACTCCGGTCGAGATCGAGCTCGGTGCTTGGACCGCTCAACACGGCATCGCTGCCACCGTCCTGGCAAAGCAAACCTGGATCGCAGACAGTGAATACCTAGACGTCGTGGGTACCGGCCAGTGGCACGACGATCACGTTGAGCTGGACGGCTCTCTCGGGTTTCGGGCCTGGAGCAACGGCGCGGGTGAGGGTGTGTATGGCGAGCTGAATATCCGGGTCCCCATCTGGAAGCAGATCGCCGCGATCATCTCGGGCGGTCGATATCCCTCCGATCCGGTCCGCGGCGTGATCGCGGCTAACTACGTGAGCGCGGGCCTGCGTGTTACTGCCTTTTCCTCTCCCACTCCTTCGCCCACGAGCGAGCTGCTGCGAGAGCTCGAGCGCCCGGAGCCCCGTCCCCGCCCTGGCGAGGCTCGAATAACCATCGTGCCTGCAACCCAGGGCACTCAAACAATCACAGTTGAAGCTCCCGGAGCTGAATCCGTCGAACTGACTGCGGACTTCACCGATTGGGAACCGGTTTCACTGAATGAATCGTCAGGCGGTCGATGGGAGCTGATTATTCGCGTCACCCCCGGTGTCTACCGCTTCAACCTGCGAGTAAACGGTGGTCCGTGGATCGCCCCCATTGGAGTTCGGGCGGAAGACGGTGAGTTCGGGGGACGGGTT
Organism: Gemmatimonadales bacterium; assembly: GCA_037387025.1. Taxonomy (GTDB): domain Bacteria; phylum Gemmatimonadota; class Gemmatimonadetes; order Gemmatimonadales; family GWC2-71-9. The sequence continues at coordinate 292 of JARRLJ010000676.1, read as the reverse complement.
GGGGTGTTGTTGGTTCCTTGAGTCCAGCAGGGACGTGACCCACGTAGAACACGCGAGGTATACGGCTTGGGCTAACGAGCCAATGTAGGAGCTGCAAACCGTGCGTCGTCTTGCCCTCGTTCCATGTCTACTGAGCCTGCTGGGGATCGTCTCAACGTGCGGTGATCCTCCATCTGCGACCACAGTCGACGACATCGAACAAGAGTACTTGTTCGAAGTGGAGCGAGTGAATTATGCCTGGGGTTTTGAATGGGTCGGGCTGGTAATCGACCGCGAGGGCAACGTCTACGCG
>JARRLJ010000675.1:2196-2826 GCA_037387025.1 Gemmatimonadales bacterium | reverse complement strand
ACGCCGACAATCTTCTGCTCCGCGCCGCGGACGTGGCGCTCAAGGACAGGCGCAGGTTGGTGCTGGTGGTCAGGGAAGCACCGCTGCACCTGGGACACCTGCGGCTCATGGCACAAGCAACGGAAATGGGAGCGGTGGTGATGCCCCCGGTACCTGCTTTCTACCATCGTCCCAAGCCGATTCAGGACATCGTTGACCACACTGTGAACCGCGTTCTCGATCTGCTGGGCATAGAGCTGGCGAACGACCTGGTCGACCGATGGCAAGGCCCCGCCGAGCCGGCCGAGCATGACTGACCTGCAAGCAAGTCTGCGCGAGTTTCTCGAACAGCACGATACGATGACTCTCGCCACGATCGGACCTGATCGCGAGCCTCGAGCTGCGGCTGTGTTCTACGCAGTCGGGGAAGAACTTGTACTCTATTTCTTATCTAACCCGGCCAGTAGACATAGCGAGAACCTGGCGCGGGACTCCCGGGTAGCCGCCACGATACAGAGAGACGGCCAACCATGGCAAGAGATCAGAGGTCTCCAAATCGAGGGCACCGCGCAGCTGGTAACCGATGAACGTGAGATCGGCCAGGCCGCCCGGGTCTTTGCAGCGCGTTTCGCTTTCCTGCAGGGACTGCTG
>JARRLJ010000675.1:0-2149 GCA_037387025.1 Gemmatimonadales bacterium | reverse complement strand
CTGCTGGCCGACTCCGAGTCTCACGGCCCCCCTGAGCTGCAGGGTCCGTTGCAAAACAGTCGCTTCTTCGTACTGCGGCCATCCTGGATACGATTGATAGACAACACCAAGGGCTTTGGCCACAAAGAAGAAATGACGCTGATCGACGCGGATGGTGGCTGATTGGCGCGGAATCGGGCCGGCCTCGAGTCGTACCCGACCTAATCGTTACCGACCAGCCTCCCCGCAGTCAGCCGAGATGCGCTTCCTTCAGTCCGATAGATGGTGTGGGTCGCCGCTTGGAAATCATCCGCCGTAGCACTGTAGATATCGACGAACGTTTGCGGATTCATGTCGACCAATGGGAACCACGAGCTCTGCACCTGAACCATGATCCTGTGTCCGGCCTGGAACGTGTGGAAGATCTCTGGTGTTTCAAACGTGATCGGCGTTATCTCTCCCGGCACCATTGGCTCCGGCTGTTCGTAGCTGTTCCGGAACTTGGCTCGCATCACTTCGCCCCGCACCATCATCTGATACCCGCCCATCGGAACATCCAAGTATGGATCCTCCACCTCAGGAGCATCATCGGGATAGACGTCNNAGTAACCGGACCGACCAGCGTGACGCCTTCCGTCAGCAGATCCGTCTGATACACCAACACATCACTCCGGTCTGCAGCGAACCGCTGGTCCTCGACGATGTACTCACGTGTACGGTCGATCCTGATTTCCTGGGTGTAAGGCACCGGATGTGCCGGGTCGCTCACATAGGAGTCACTATCATCCGCCGACCCATTGGGTGGATCGAACGTGATCCTCCCGGCTTCGTTGAAGTAAAGTGAAGTGGTTTCCAACCCCGCTGGTGGCCACTGGTCGAACCTGTGCCACTCATTCGACCCGCTGGCGAAGACGAGCGCTTCGGGCAGATCCGGGTCGCCCTTGTCCTTCAGATAATGGTTGAAGAAGGCGATGTCTACATTCTCACGGTAGTACCTACCGGTTTCGACTCCGAACGAGACGTTGCCCAGTCTATCACCCGCTGATCGTACCCAACCACCGTGGAACCACGGGCCCGCCACCAGCACATTCTCTATGCCAGGGTTCTGCCGCTCGATGGATTCGTATATCTCGATCGGTCCGTATGGGTCTTCGGCATCATACCAGCCGGCGACAGTCATCACTGCCGCCGTGACGCTGTCCATGTGCGGAATGATGTTGCGGGATTTCCAGAACTCATCGTACGTGCCATGAGTCATGATGGAATCCCAGAACGCTACCTCATTGTGGAAGTACCGTTCGTTGGCGTTCCGCAGAGGTCCCAGCCCCAAGAAGAATTCATATGCGTTGTCCGTGCCAATATCGAAACCGGGACCACGTCGGGTCGTAGGTTCGGGTCTATTGCTCTTGAACCCCGGGAAGAAACGAAATGCGTCCTGCAGGTAGAAGGCGCCCTTGTGATGGAAATCGTCGCCCACGAACCAGTCCCCAATAGCAGCTTGCGGCGAAGCCGCCTTGATCGCCGGATGCGTGTTGATGATGCTAGCCGCCGCATAGAAACCGGGATACGAGATACCCCAGATCCCGACGCGACCGTTGTTCGGTTGGACGTTTGCGAGCAACCACTCGACCGTGTCGTACATGTCGCTGCTCTCGTCCACATCCTCGGGGCCGTCCTTCTCCGCCGCATGTGGTGTCATGTTGCGGAACACTCCCTGCGACATGTACCGGCCCCGCACGTCCTGATACACGAAGATGTAACCTTCGTCTGCGAATCGGTTGGAGCCTATCGGACCTAGCCAGTCCGGGAACTGGTCCTCTCCATAGGGACCGACCGAATAGGGAGTGCGCTTCATCAAGAACGGGTAGCTTTGTGATTGGTCCTTGGGCACATATACGGCGGTAAACAGTTCCACGCCGTCCCTCATCGGTATGCGGTACTCATGCTTGTCGTACCGTTCACTCAGGTACCGAGCGTTCAGGCCTCCCGCGGATGCAATCGTTGCGCAAGAAATGATTCCAAGGCCGACGGCTACAGTGGTCAGGTAAGCAAGAGTATCACGGATCATGTTCACGCTCGCTGGTCCATGTGAAGAGACGGTAAGGCTTCCTGCCTATAGTCCCACAATCTCCATCAATTGGAGTGCGTTGGTGGAAGTGGCGATTCCGGG
>JARRLJ010000674.1:0-3446 GCA_037387025.1 Gemmatimonadales bacterium | reverse complement strand
TCGTCAACGTTTCGCACGACGACGACAACCTATACGTGCGGGCGGAACTGCCTGGCGTAAAGGCCAGCGACCTGGAGCTCACGGTTCTCGGTAGAACTCTGAGCATAAAGGGGACGCGGGAGCTGCCTGAAGAGGGCGGGAACGTGAGCTACCACCGCCAGGAGCGGGAAGGCGGTTCGTTCAGCCGCAGCGTCGAACTACCCACCGAGGTGGAACGGGACAAGATCGATGCCCGATACGAGGATGGAATCCTGCACGTCACACTGCCCCGCAAAGAGGCAGCCAAGCCGCGGCAGATTCCGATCAAAACCTCTTGACGAGCAGAGTCAGGCAAGTAGAGGAGGATACATCAAATGGCAAACGAGAAGACACACGAGATACAGACGACCGACGGCGGAGCGGGAACGGATCTCGAGCAGACAAAGACAGGCCCGGTGTACGCTCCCGCAGTCGACATTTTCGAGTCTGACAATGAGATCACGCTCTTGGCTGATATGCCCGGAGTCAAGCCGGCGGATTTGACGATCGATCTCCACGAGGGGGTGCTCACGTTCAGCGGTGAGTCCCCGCCGGCCATGAACGAAACGGAGGTGGCGGACTTCAGGGAGTACAACGCCGGCACGTTCTACCGCCAGTTCAGCCTGTCGGACAAGATCGACCAGGATAAGATCGAAGCTCGACTGAACGATGGAGTATTGCGATTGGTGCTTCCCAAGGCGGCAGCCACGAAGCCAAAGCAAATCAAGATCAAGACCGGTTAAACAATCCAACAGAGGGAGGCTCGCCCGAACGCGAGCCTCCCCAAGGTCTCCGAGAAATGACGTACATGGACTTCTACAGCGTTCTCGGGGTCCCACCTTCAGCCGACCCCGACACGATTCGAAGGGCTTACCTAGAGTTGGTAAGGCGACTCCATCCGGATCTAGTGGGGCACTCGGGTACAGCCCATTTCCAGGCAATCGCCGAAGCCTATGAGACCCTGTCCGATCCGGTGAAACGGAGTGACTACGACACCAAGCACGGATTCGCGCATCCGATCATTCGGACACAACACCGACCCGTGCCGACATTCATGGAAAGGACGAGGCCGGAACCTCTGGTTCGAGAACCCATCTCGGTTCTGGATGAGCCCGAGACCGTGCACCCGTCATTCACCGCGTTGTACGACAGGATCATGCGAAACTTCACGGCTGTCGGAGTGCCAAAGTCGGAACACACTGTCGGGTTCGACATCGGCGTCGTCCTGAGCCCACGGGAAGCAACCAACGGTGCTACATTGCGGCTGGCACTCCCTACGCTACGGGACTGCCCCAACTGCGGTGGGTTCGGAGGAACTCTGATACCGTGTGCCATGTGTGACCAGACCGGCAAAGTCGTGGCCGACTCGGTCGTTCAGGTGAGGATACCGCCGCTGACGCCCGACGGATCGGTCGTTCAGCAAAGCCCGGACATCTGGTAGCAGCGGGTGACAAAGTGTCACCCGCGCTTGCGATACAAGCCATTCACCGTAACCCGATAGCCCTCATCGGTGGGCACCTCTACCGCCTCCGTCGGCATGTCAGGCAGCAGTCCGCGACTCGCCAAGGCGCGATCCAACTCCTGGGCATCCACCATGCATAGCGGGCCCGAGTGAAACCCGTGGTACATGTGGGTCTGACCTGCTACAGGAGCGAGCGGTGTTCCCTGTTGCCGCGAGGCAGGGCTAAAGCTCGCCGACACTAGCAATCCGTCAACGGCCAGCACGCGGCCTGTCTCATTCAAAGCCTCCTCCCACTGCTCGAGCGATTCGGCTTGGTGATACACGCCGAGCGCCACGACTACGTGAAAGAACTCGTTTTGGAACTCACGCAGATTTTCCATGACACCAACGCGAACACGCTCGACCGCGGCGCTCTTTCCTGTGATCGCAGCCACGCGCTCGCGTGTCTTTGCAACCATGCTTGCCGAACGATCTAGCGCGTAGAAATCGAAACCCAGTCGCGCAAGTAGTACCGCGTTGCGCCCAGCGGCACATCCCAGGTCCAGCACTCGTGTTAGCGCCGGCTCGTCGTACGACTTCAACAACTCAGCCAATCTGTGGTCGGGCTCTCTGGCTGCGAACCGCTCGACTTGTTCCTGCTCTTCCCAGAATGCGGTCATGACAGTGTCAGCCCACCCGCTTTGCCAAGAAGATGTCCGGCTTGCCACGCCCGTTGGCATCCGGCATCACTCCCACTATGCGGAAACCGAGTCGAGTGTAGAACTCGTATGGGTGGCCCTTGAGATTCTTCACGTTGCGGATCGCGCCGGGGATGTCGTCGTACAAGTCGACACCTGAAAGACTGGTGGCGTTGATCTCGTCATCCGAGCCCACCCAGAGCGTCAATGCGCCGCGCTCCGATACCGCTCCCTCGATGTTTTCCACCAAAGCCCGTCCGTATCCCCTCTTGCGGTGTGACGCCGCCACCACCAAGGGGTGCAACTCCCAGACATGTCCGTCATAGTGCGGCTGCGCTCCGACCCAGCCGATCACTTCGCCGCTAGCACCCAACATCACTCGGCTGATCCTACCCTCAGTCAGGGATTCCGACACTTCTTCCCTCGCCGCTTGCATGTCGGGCCAGGCCGGCGTCAGATCCGCGAACGAAGCATAGAGCAGCTTCGCGGCCTGTTCCCTCAAGTCGCTACGCTGCTCGCTCCAAGACCCCCCTCAGCCAGCCGCCTCCCTGGCTGGCTCTAACACCACTAACACCGCATCTTATCCGTTGCTCCACAACCCGAAAGGCCTGCGCGAGTGACCGATAACGTCGACCCGGCAACCATCTCCAAGTTCAGCACAGACGCAGTCACGGGAGGCACCCCATCGAGCAAGGGCCTGCCACCGTCGTTGCTGCGCCTGGCAGTGCGCCGCGTGCAGATCATGAGCGGCGTGATTCTCATACTGATGTTCATCGGCTGGTTCCTCACGAACCTGCTCGAAGGAGATCTGGCCGCGGAGTTCCAGCGCGTGGGGGAGTGGGGGCCGGCAGTCTTCCTGATTGCGGCTTCATTGGCAATGCTCGGTCTGGCTCGAGTGAACCGAATTCCCCCACCCAAGGTGCTGGTGATCGCCCTCGTATTCGAAGTCGCCATCAGCTGGGGCATCGCATTCTCCGAATACTACGACACGTTCCAAAACATGTCTGCGAACCTGATGGAGTCCGACCTCGTCGGGCTCACCAGCGTAGCTCTTTGGATCGTGTTCTTCACTGTGATGGTGCCGGTCCAGCCCGGACGCGCTCTGGTCGCAATGGTGCTCTCGGCCGTCTCGGTTCCCGTGGTCTACCTCCTAGAGGTCAGAGCCGGTCGCGCGCCTGTTCTAGATGCGGGCGCGATCTGGCTCATTTTCGCTGGCCCCCACTTCGTGGCCGTCGGGCTGGCGTACATCTCGGCCCGAGCCATCTACCGCCTGGGACGCGACGTGAAAC
>JARRLJ010000673.1:0-2711 GCA_037387025.1 Gemmatimonadales bacterium | reverse complement strand
CTCGATGGCTACCTGAGTATCAGCTGTCCGGCCCCCCACACGCTCGCCAGGAAAGGAACCATGGTTGCCGATTTCGAGGCAAAGAACGCGAAGACTCTTCGCGAGCTGCTGAGGACAGCGGTTAGTCTGGTCGACGACCTGGCCACCTGGACCGCCACGCTGCATCCTCACGAGCTTCAGGCCTTCCAGGACTCCGGATTCTCGCCCATTGAGCTCGAGCGGCGCCGCCACGGCTGGCCCGCGGCGTTGGTGCGACCGTTAACTCGGGACGCCAGTTTGATCGTCGATGGCCAATCGTTGACTGAGCTACAGCGCTGGAACCTGCGGCCGCTGTTTTCCATGAGCGCATGATCTCTCAAAGTCACCATAGAGAGCTCTACGCCCTGAGACCAGGACACGAGCGTCATTCGAGGGCGTATACCTTCCGGGGCGTTTGCAGCCGGGCTCACCTCAATCTGGATCATCCTCCGCTGCCGGGCCGTACACATTAGTGTGCCGCGGAAAAGGCGGTCGTCGGTGTTGCGGAGCTCTTCGCGCATGATCGTGCGCGGCGCTACCCACCCCGCAAAAGTCGCAACAAGCAATCCACCAAGTGGTAGCAATACGCTACCGCTGGCGAAGTCGACCCACTGACCGAGTCCGGGAAGCAATACAGTCGCCGCACCGATCACCCACGCAAGAACCCCGGCAATCAGAGCCGAAATCGTTCTGCCCAGACCAAACTGATCTTCACCCACAGTGGATAGTGCAATGAGAATTGAAATGGAGGTGGTGAGCGCCGCAATGAAAGCCAGAAGGAAGAACAATCCGCCGACAACTGAGCCCAACGGCATGTCCGCAAACACTCTTGGCAAGGCATCGAATATGAGTTGAGAGCCCGCAGCAGGATCGAGGCTGTAGGCGAAGACTATTGGAAAGATCATCAAACCCGCGACGATGGCCACCAGCGTATCCGAGCCGGCAATGATTGCTGCGTTGCTACCGATGTTCTGATCCGTCGGAAGAAACGAACCGTACGTCATCATCAGAGCACCGCCGACCCCGATAGAAAAAAATGCCTGGCCCAACGCAGCAAGGACGACTGACGGAGTGAGCGCCGAGAAGTCTGGTGAAAAGAGATAGGCGACCGCTCCGCCGGTAGCGCCTGTAATCAAAGCGTAAACGCAGAGCCCGGCAAGCATCAAAAAGAACATGGGCATCAGAAAGGTGACGACGCGCTCGATACCACCGTGAAGGCCTCGCGAAACAATCGCCACAGTGGCAGTCATGAATAACGTGTGCCAAAACAACGCGTAAGCCACACCCGCATACAACGAAGTCTGTGAAGTGTTCTCTGCAATAGGCCCCGCAAACTCACCGACAAAAGACATTACGGAGTAGGCAATCACCTGGCCGGCGATGACGCTGTAGGTGGTGAGGATGCCAAATGCTGCAAGGATGCCAATCCAGCCGACCACGGACCAACGCCCCGATCTGCCACTGTCCAACGCGAGTTGTCGGGTCGATCCGACGGCGGACAACCCTTTGTGGCGTCCGATAGCGAGCTCACCCATCAGGATCGGGTAGGCTACAAACACAACGCACAGAAGGTAGACGGCAACGAAAGCCGATCCGCCATTCTGTCCAGTCAGAAACGGAAATCGCCAGAGATTCCCAAGACCAACGGCTGAGCCTATGGCCGCCATTAGGAAAGCAAACCGCGAAGTCCACTGTGGCTTGGCCAGCGCCATGAATTGTTCTCCTTATTGGCGCTCCACGAACTGCAGCGCGGGTTCTCGAAGCTTACAAGCTCATCGCGGGATTGGAATCAACCTTTCGTGGTCGAACGATCGTTGAGCGCTGGGGGTGGCCATCATCGATACGCAAGACTCGGATACCTCTTCCCCGGGACTCTGGTAGCCTGCCCGCGGAGGAAGGCTTAGGCCGTGGCGGTGCCGGAGGTTGTCTGTATGCAACGCCCGCCCCTCTACTGCGGCATAGTGCGACCTAGGTCATGTTCTGAGGTTGACACAGTGTGCAGCGTGGACCCGTTTGAAGGGTATATCGGCAAGTATGTTGAACTTCGCGAAGGCACTCGACGGATCGTCGGGCACGAGATTCTTGGCCCGCACCTGTTTTTCGTTGCGGAGTGTCCCGCTACCCAGGAGCAGATGTACGTCCAGCTGGCCGATGTTCTCGAGCACGTGCAGGACGCGACTGACCAGCCAGCAGCGTAAAACTCTGCTCGACCCCTACAGACTGACGCCACCACCAACCACTGAAGAGAATATGGAGGCGTTCCGCAGCGGAACTGCATCACTCACACCTTTTCGGTGTTGGCGTTCAATGCTCATGCTGCTTGCCTCCCTGGGACCGAGGTAGGCGGCAAGGGAGACGAAACGGGACAGTCCGTATTCGTCTGGGCCCGGCTGATTCCTTTCTCCGAGCTGACCACTGTTGGGGATGAGGCCGGGCTTTCTTCTGCGCACGACCTACATCACCGAAGCCCGGTCAGGGCCCGCTTCAAGAATCATCACATTGACGCACCATGGCTTCGTGCATCGACGTGCCGCGGATGATCGTCATGGCTGCCTGGCCGTCGCACCCCGCGCGAGGCTCGTTGGCTGGGGGTGAGGCTGGCTGTTGTGCCCGTCGCACGTAGGCGCTGGTCGGGAGGATCAGCTCCGCTCCAGCACGTAGCTCTGTCAGGTCGCCGCCGGCAAACGCACTGC
>JARRLJ010000672.1:1198-2801 GCA_037387025.1 Gemmatimonadales bacterium | reverse complement strand
TGAGCGTTCGTGCCGTCATCGGCGGTTTCTTCGGCGGTAGCCGGGTCTCACTGTCTCCGTCGCTTACCCTACGCGCGGGCGAGGCGTTCAACTCACAATTCAGCCTCGACCGCAATGATGTCGATCTGCCGAGCGGCAGCTTCACGACCCATCTGCTGCGGGCCCGGCTGTCGTACTCGTTCACGCCGCGCTTGTACGTGCAGACATTGCTGCAACTCAACGACGCGGCCGACGTCTGGTCGGCCAACCTGCGGTTCGGTTGGCTTCAGGCTGCAGGTACGGGGCTCTTCGTCGTTTACAATCAGACCAACGGTTTCGATGACATCCTGATCCCCGGCGTGGACAACAAGAGCCTCATTATCAAGTACAGCCTGTTGTTCAATGTGCTGAATTGAGCCGATACAGCGCAGAACCCTAGCGCACCAACATTCCGAGTAACGAAGCCAACACGCCGTGCCCGCGCGAGGCTCGCCGCTCCGTTTCGGAGTCGAGGACCGTGTCCACGGTTCGCGATAGACTCAGAGCGATTGCATCGAGATTTGTGGTATCGGCGAGGAACCGGTCGGCCGTCGGATGCGACAAGTACATTGCTTCCACCAATACTGCGCCCAGGTGTGCGCGGTTCTTCCACAGAACGGTCCAGTGAACCCGCTGTACCAATCCGGAGTCTGAGCGGACCACCGGAACAACCATATCCCGGAACTTCCCGGCCGGCCGGCGACTCACCCTACTGGAGTAAAACACCTCCGTTCGGTTCACGGTTTTGTCGCGAGAGCCGTTGAAGTGGATCGATACAAAGACGTCGGCGCGGTTGTGATTGGACAGATCGCGGCGATCCCACAAGCCCAGCGCGCGGTCATCGGTTCGCGTCATGACGACTTGCACGTCACTGCGCTCAGCCAACAGCTGCTTGAGTCGCAAACCGACTCTCAGTGTCAGGTCTTTCTCCGTGAGCCCGTTGCGGGTCACGGCTCCGATGTTTCTGCCGCCGTGTCCCGGATCGACGACAACGACATACTTCGCAAGGTGAGGCCGTGCAGCCCAGGTGTAGCCCAGACACAGGAGGCCAATCAAGCACGCCAGGACAAACCTGTCGCGGGCCGCGTTCCGGGCAGATACGCGATTTTCCTCTGCAGCCATATGAAGTTCTCTCGCCGGCGTTGACGGCAATCCAAACTGAAACGTAGGTACGTTGCTCACGCCCGTTCTTTCACTACGGGGGTTCGGTCCGAGGGATTCTGGATGGGGTGGAAGCCGGACGAGGGGCGCGCACGCTCCTCCTTGCCGCCCCTGTATTCGAGCGGCATCTTGAAACGACATCCTCAACTAGTGGAGCCGGTGGGCTCCGAGGTCCGCCGCCGTCCTGGCGCCTCCTGAGGGCACTCGCCCGACGACGACACTCCGAGACCCATCGGCTGCACTGGAATAGGTGTGTACGTTGACGCGTCTGGCCCTGCGTATCTGCCTGACCTGCACTGCGCTCGCAGTTCTCCCCTGTGTGCTTGGCGCGCAGGAAGCGTCCGAATTCGAGCGGGCCTGGAAAGACAAAGTGCGCAGACTGCGCGAGACACGTGCGACGATCGGGCCGCAGCTCGGCCCGGTT
>JARRLJ010000672.1:0-1193 GCA_037387025.1 Gemmatimonadales bacterium | reverse complement strand
GTTTACTCCGCTCTGCAGTTGAACGAGGCCGGGGCCACACTCGGCGGGACTCTCCACATACCGGTGCTGGCGGGGTTGGCGAGCGATCAGTCCGCTCCCTACACCCAAGCCCACTATCAGCGTCGCTTGTTCGGCGACGGGATCGGGTCGGTATCGCTGAGCGAATACTACGCCGAGGTGTCGGGTGGGATGCTGACGGTCACGGGCGTCGCGTCAGACTGGGTGACCCTGAGCAACACGGCGTCCTACTATGAGGCGCCGCCAGGGGGCGACGCTTACGGTCGTACGGGGGAGTTCATTCGTGATGCTCTGCAGGGAGCCGACCCTTATCTCAATTTCTCGCAATTCGATAACGACGGGGTTGACAACGTTCCGAACTCCGGAGACGATGATGGCTTCGTGGACATGGTGGCATTCATCTATCGCACGCAGTCCAGGAGCTGTGAAGGTTCAGGCATATTGCCACACCGAGGGACCTACGCCGAGTGGTGGGACGAGCCGTTCACGACCAACGACCCGGCCGCCAATGGCGGTTTCATTCGGGTGCTGGATTACACCATTCAGTCCGGAGCGAAGTGCGGGTGGCGTGGGGCCGACTCCATCATGGGCAGCGGCACCATTGCACACGAGATCGGCCACGTTTTCGGTCTGCCGGATCTGTACGACACGACTCCACCAGCGAGTCCCGATTCCTACGGGATTGGCAAGTGGGGTCTCATGGGGCACGGCGGTGAGAACACTGAAATCTCACCCGCACACCTCAGCGCATGGTCCAAGGACTACCTCGGCTGGGTCAACGTCACAACCGTTTCCACCAACTCCAGTTGGCAACTCGACGCAGTCCAAACCGGCAGATCGGTGCTGCGGGTGGATGTCCCTGGTAGTGCGGAGTACTTCCTCCTATCGAACAGACAGGCCGTGGGTAGCGATGACTATCTGCCGGGACCCGGACTCCTGATATGGCATATAGATGATAATGTGGGGCACAACGACGACCCACTGCACAAGCGAGTCGATCTCGAGGAAGCAGACGGACTCGACGATCTCGATGCGCATCGGAATCAGGGAGATGCCGGAGACGCCTATCCGTCGGGAATCGGGCCCAATCAGAACAACAGTTTCGATGCGACCTCCTACCCCAACAGCGATTCGTATCTCGGTACGGCCTCTGGCGTGAGCATAGACAACATCGT
>JARRLJ010000671.1:0-3835 GCA_037387025.1 Gemmatimonadales bacterium | reverse complement strand
CTGGGTCGCGTGACCGTCATACAACCGAACGTTCAGTGGTCGGAGAAGAACGATGCTGCACTCCAGGATTCGATCATGCAAGCAACGCACGAGATATCTCGCGATGCCGTGGAGCGGACAGATCCGCAACTGGTCATTTGGCCAGAATCTGCGGTGCCCCACTACTTCCACATGCATCCTAAGTGGGAGCCACTAATTGTAGCGCAGGCGATCAGTGACTCCATCCCAATTGTGACCGGCGGCTTGGACGTAGTCTGGGGCGAGACTCGCGACGATTACGAGTACTACAATTCGGCTTTCCTGTTCGATGCGTCGGGAAGGAGAGACCCTTATCCGGTCTATCACAAGAGGTACCTAGTTCCCATCGTGGAGCGGGTGCCATTTCTCAATCCACGTTGGTTCCATCTGAAGTGGTTCGGCGGTTTTGGCATCGGCGCACCGGGTGCCATCTATGAGCAGCCTATTGGCAAGTTCGGGATACTCATCTGTTACGAATCGATATTCGAAGATCTCTCACGGCGGTACCGGCGGGAAGGTGCAGACTTCATCGTCAACATCACGAACGACGCGTGGTACGGCGAGACTGCTGCCCCGCACCAACATGCGGCACATCTGGTAATGCGGGCGATCGAGAATCGTGTAGGCATAGCACGCGCAGCGAACAGCGGTATATCGGAATTTGTGGATCCGCTCGGGAGAGAACACCAGAGGACGAGGCTTTCCGTCAAGACTTACGCAACGGACAACATCCACACGACAGACGTAATCACGCTGTATACTCGTCTGGGAGATTGGGTCGGCTTGCTTGCCGTGCTGATGACGATCGGGCTCGTGGGGTATACGTGGCGACTGAAGACCTGATGCGGTTGGGCGTCGATGTCGGTGGCACGTTTACCGACATTGTTGCTCTGGGAATCGACGGTAGTGTTTCGGTCGGCAAGGTCAGGTCGGCACCGGACGCGGTGCCACCCGATCTGTGGACTGAGTTGAAGCGGTCGTATGCGTCGAGTGGCATTGGCCATGCACAGAAGCTGCTGGTCCACGGTACGACGGTCGCAACCAACGCGCTCCTCGAGCGAACTGGGGGCAGGGTGGTGCTGACGACCACAGCCGGATTCGAGGACCTGTTGTGGCTCAGGCGTCAGGACCGGGCCAGTTTGTATGATCTCTCAGTGCACCACCCAGCTCCGGTCGTGCATCGGGAAGACGTAATCGGAGTTGCCGAGCGCTCGATACCGGATGGCGTGGAGCGAGAGCTTACGGCAGAGGAAATCAACCGCGTCGTTGGCTTGGTGGGCAAGCGTCAACCCGGCGCGCGGCTGGTGGGCACAGCGGTCGGTATGGACAACCTGGTGACGCTGGATATGGGTGGAACGAGTGCCGATGCAAGAGTAATCCTCGACGGTGAGCCCTTGGTGCAGACGGCTGCATCGGTAGGTGGCCTCGCGCTGTCGCTGCCCCAGGTGTTGATCGAGACGGTGGGTGCCGGGGGCGGCAGCGTAGCTTGGGTCGATCGCGGCGGGGCCCTGCGAGTTGGACCACGCAGCGCCGGTGCGGTTCCTGGACCAGCGGCTTATGGTCTAGGTGGAAATGAACCGACAGTGACTGATGCGGCCGTGGTGCTCGGATGGTTGGGGCCGGAACACGCATTGGCCGGTAAGCTCACGCTAGATCCGTCTTTGGCTGCGCGGGCCGTCACAAAGGTCGCCAAGGGTGCTGGCTTGGGACTGGAGCGCTGCGCGCAGGGGATAATCGAGATCGCCACTGCCACCATGGTGCGCGCCTTGCGCACAGTGAGCGTTGAGCGGGGTGTGGATCCCCGCAATATGACTCTCGTTGCGTTTGGTGGTGCTGGTCCGATGTTCGTATGCCGCATGGCAGAAAGCCTGGGCATGCGGCGCGGCATGGTACCGCCACATGCGGGCGTTCTGTCGGCGCTCGGATTGGCTGCGGCACCGGCGAAACTCGAGTTTGCGTCGTCACTGCATAGGTCGACTCTCGATCTGGATCAGGGAAGTGTGGACCAACTGTTCAGCGACTTGGAGCGGGACGCTGGGCAAGAACTGCCAAAAGCCGTGCTGACTCGATTCGCCGACTGCCGCTACGAAGGGCAGGGCTACGAACTGACGGTGTCTGTGGACGGAGCTGGATCGAGCATCGCTCAAGCGTTTCATCGATTACATGCCGAGCGATTCGGGCATGCCGACATACAGCGTACAGTGGAGGTTGTGAACCTCAGGCTAGTGGCAACATGTGGTGGGATTGCGGTCCGACTCAGAGCGAATAGGATCGACACAGGATGTGACGTTTCCGGATCCCGTTTGGCTTGGGACTCTCTCGTTCCGGGTACCAAGTTCAAGGGTCCAGTCATGCTCGACAGTCTCGACGGCGCCGTGACACTGGAGCGCGTATGACACTCGATGCGATAGGCCTCGAGGTCATGGCCCATGCGTTTGCCGGCATCGCCGAAGAGATGGGGGCCCTGTTGGTGGCCAGCTCGTTCTCACCCAACATAAAAGAAAGACGGGATTCATCAGCGGCGATCTTCGATGCTCGCGGTGAAATGATCGCGCAGGCCGCGCACATACCAGTGCACTTGGGCGCGATGCCCGAGGCCGTGGCTGCCGTGATGGAACTCGATCCAGTTCCCCATGACACTTTCATCTTGAATGATCCCTACACGGGTGGAACCCACCTCCCTGACATCACCATGGTGCACGCTGTGGAACTGGACGGTGGAGTAGCAGGATACACGGTGGTGCGTGCACACCATTCGGATGTGGGCGGCATGCGCCCAGGCAGCATGCCGCCTCACTCTAGCGAGATCTTCCAAGAGGGTTTGATCATCCCCCCAATCCGCTGGACCGCGGCAGGCCAGGTCCGGGTAGACGTGGAGCGTTTGTTGTTGGCTAACGTGCGCACTCCGGTCATGCGTCGCGGAGACCTAGCTGCACAGTTGGCCGCCTGTGAGCGAGGCGCTCTGCGCTACCGCGAATTGGTGGAGCAGAAGGGTGGGGAGTATGTAGAGGGTGCCGTGCGTGACCTGCTCGACTATGCCGAACGTCGCACCGTCGCGTCTGTGAACCTGCGCTGTATTGTCGATCGAGACATCCCCACAAACGGTGGCGTGCATAGGGTAGTCGAGGTCATTGCACCGCGGGGGTTGGTTGTCAACGCCGGTTGGCCAGCGGCCGTAGCGTCGGGCAATGTCGAGACATCACAACGTATAGCAGACGTGGTAACACTCGCAGTGGGCCAAGCCACTGACACACCAGCACAAGGACAGGGCACCGTGAACAACGTGGTCTTCGGAGGTGATGGATGGACGTACTACGAGACGCTCGGCGGCGGGCAGGGAGCTTCCAGCCGGGGCGACGCTCCTTCGGGCATTCACGTTGGCATGTCGAACACCCGGAACACGCCCATCGAGGTCTTCGAACTGGAGCATCCGCTACGCATCCGCGTCTATGCGTTGCGGCGTGGAAGTGGTGGCGCTGGCGTCCACAAGGGTGGAGATGGAGTCATACGGGAATACGAAGCGTTGGAGGACATGGAGGCTAGCCTCATCACCGAGCGGCGCGTGCACGCCCCGGCCGGCGCCGAAGGGGGTGATGACGGAAAGCCCGGTGTGAATACCGTGAACGGCGAGTCATTGGGTGGGAGGGCGGCGGTTCACTTGTCGCCAGGCGACGTGCTGCGGGTGGAAACCCCCGGTGGGGGAGGTTGGGGCGCCCGCGATTCACGATAGAAAACGCAGCAGTTCCTCGTTGAAGGCAGCCGGTGCTTCCAAATTGGAGAGATGCCCGGCGCGCGGGATTACTGCGAGCCGGCCGTC
>JARRLJ010000670.1:1322-2945 GCA_037387025.1 Gemmatimonadales bacterium | reverse complement strand
CGGAGCGTCGGCTCGACGTAACGAATCTTCTAGTAGGTGATTTGACCGTTAAACGGCCTAGTAGAAGCTCAATATCGACTATTCGAAGCTTAAAACTGGCGATTCGAAATGTGCTACGGACGGGAGACGAGAGACGGGACCGGACGATAAAGAGCGAGTCCCGAAACCGCAGTCACGTTCGAAACTCGCCCTACTCAATCTGCATTCTGCTCCCCGCTCCCCGCTCCCCGTTCTGCAATCTGCGACCTGGATTCTGCAATCGTACCTAGTTCCCGCCCACATCCCTCAGCTGCCGCAACAACTCGCCCACCTGACGCATTTCCTCGCCGTACGTCGCCCAATCACCGGCTCTCTGGGCAGCTACCGCGAGGTCATAGTGCTCGGTGGCCTGTTGGATTAAATCGGCAATCCCGCTGGTGGCCGTTTCATCGCGCGTCGCTACACCGGCAGCCTCCATGGTTGGCGCCACAGCCGGCATTGCTGCTCCGCCACCGAATAGCCTCTCGAGTCCCCGCTCGAGTGTTTCTTCCATGACGACTCGATTCTGATAGGCGACCACCACGCGCTTGAGCTCAGGGATCTGCCCACCTTCCGCGCGCAGATAAATGGCCTGCACGAAGATCAACGCCTCCTCAATCGGGATGACTAGCAGGTTACCACGAATGACCTCAGAGCCACGTTGATCCCAGAGCGTGAGTTGCCGTGAAACCTCCGTATCCTGATTGATTCGGTTTACGATCTGGCTCGGCCCGAAAACGAGACTCTGTCGCGGGAAGCGGTACACCACCAGCTCGCCGTAGTTGTCCCCGTCATTGCGCGCGATCATCCACGCGGCGAGGTTGTCCTTCTGTCGCGGCGTGAACGGCCTCATGATGATGTACTCTTCCTGCGATTCCCCCGGAAGCCGCATCACGATGTGTCGCACGAACGGATCGCCGGCACTCTCACTACGGGCCAGTGACGGAGTCTGCCACTGGTCCTCTCGATGGTAGAAGATATCCGGGTCATCCATATGATACGTCGTATAGAGATCCGTCTGTATTCTGAAGAGATCCTCCGGGTATCGGATGTGAGCGCGGATGTCCGCAGGCATATCCTTCATCGGAAGCAGCACACCGTCGAAGATTCGCTGGTATGTCCGAATGATGGGATCTTCTGGATCGCTAATATATGGCATTACACTGCCGTCGTACGCATCGATCACTACCTTCACGCTGTTACGCATGTAGTTGGTGCCGTCCGACGCAGGCCGCGAGTAGGGGTACATCGAAGTCCTCGTGTACGCATCGAGGATCCACTTCAGACGACCATCGTCAGTCAATACAATGTATGGATCGTTGTCCCAAACCAGGAACGGCAGTGCCTTTGCAGCACGCTCGCGGATATTGCGATAGTACAGGACGCGGCTTTCATCAGTGATGTACTCCGTGAGAAGCGCATCCATCGATCCGAAACGAGCACTCAGCAGGAGCCGCTTGATGAACGAGTTCACCTCCACTCCGCCACTTCCCGCATAACTGGTAAAGGCAGTGGAGTCACCTAGCGGAAAGTCGAACTCGGGCTGCAGCGTATTCATAAAGGCCCAGTCGTTCGACAGCTCACCGAAGTAGAGCTGCGGTCTCG
>JARRLJ010000670.1:0-1279 GCA_037387025.1 Gemmatimonadales bacterium | reverse complement strand
CGAGAGGGACACATCGGATACTGGTGGAAGGTCTTTGATGAATAGAACCGGAAGTCCCTGCAGCGACACCTGATTCACGGGACTCAGCGTGAGCCCCATACCATGGGTGTATGTCAGCCGTTCGTTTATGAAGTTGCGTGTCGGTAGGGAGGCGGTATTCAATTCTCTCGGTGACAACAAGACTTGGCGGTATTCACCGTCGATCCAGTAACGATCGTCGTCTACTGAGTTGAAGTCGTAGTATGTACGTATCTCCTGTAACTGCCTGAAGGTCTGCAGCAGAGGCTCGCGATCCCAGAGGCGCACGTTCTTAATGGTTCCTTCGTTGTCGCGGATGTCCTCCAGGGTCAGCGTTGCCTCACCCGACAGATCTCTCACCGAGACGCCATCCAGCCCCCAGGCAGCACGGGTGGCGGAAATGTGATGCTCGAGCTGCGGAATCTCTTTTGCGAGTTCGTTGGGCTGGACTACGAACTTCTGAACTGTCCCAGGGATCAGTGCCCCGCCGAGTCCGGCAATCACGAAATACGCCAACACCGATGCGACCGTATTCCGTACCAGCTTGCGCGTACGCACTCCTAGGATGACAACGACTGCACCGGCCAACGCAACGATCCACGACAGGTGCAGCAATGGAACCCGAATGGCCAAGTCCGTGTAACTGGCGCCGAAATGTGGCCCTGAAGTCGAATAGAGCAGTCCCGGAATTCGAACCAGGAAGACGTTAGCTGCCGTGGCTAGGAATAGTGTGCAAATCAGCGACCCCAGATGGATTTCCGCCGATCGCTCTATCATAACCCGCCTTCGAGCCACCACGATGTCTCTGCGGAGGAGGTAGAGCGGGATCAATATGAACAGCGCGGTCACCACCAGCCCGACAACGACACTCAAGAACAAATCCACCGCCGGAAGCGCGAACACGTAGTAACCAACATCGCGACCGAACACGGGATCGGTAACTCCAAACGGAGTGCGGTTCATGAACCGTAGCAACACCAGCCATCCACCTGTCGCGGAAGCTCCCACGAGTAGCGACAGTCCGACGGACACCGGCAACGTCGCGCGTCTCAGAACTTGGGTGAGGTCTAACCTCGGAACGCTGGGACTGAAACTCAAGACTAGTGGGTCAGGTACGAGACCTCGCTGCGCAACTCGCAAGTTGACGAAGAAGAACACAAAGGAAACCAGCCCCACAAACAGTCCTAGTATCATCTTGGTCCAGAACTGCCTGAGAAAGATCGGCTCGAAGTTCAGCGCATCGAACCAGTACCAGTCAGTG
>JARRLJ010000669.1:0-2607 GCA_037387025.1 Gemmatimonadales bacterium | reverse complement strand
AGCGCTTCCGAAGTCGACGAGCTCAAGAACAGGAACTGGATCTTCCAGGCGGGGCTAGCCTTCAAGCCCTAGCCGCACCTAGCTGATTCCGTGGGAGCGCCACCACTCACCGGCTTCGGCGGACGTCCAGGGTGGCAGTTCCCGTGCGCACTCCGCCACCGCAGTTGCCAATTCGTCTGCGGTGGCGGGGCGTTCCTCACGGTCTTTGGACAGGCAGCGCAGTACCAGGGCGTCGAGTCCCGGCGGTATGGGCTTGTCACTCTTGCTCGACGGCGGTACCGGGGCCTCCGTTGCGTGCTTGAGCATCATTTCCACCTGTGTGCGCCCGGTGAACACGAGTTGACCTGTGAGGGCGTAGTATGCGACGCAGCCGGCTTGATAGATGTCTGTACGACCATCGATGGCTTCGTCGCCCAATGCCTGCTCGGGTGCCATGTAAGCCGGCGTGCCGCCCATAACCGTCTCGGCCGTGAGCTTGAGGCTCGCCTCACCCTCTGCGCGCAGCGTCTTCACCATGCCGAAGTCCAACACCTTGACCCAGTCATATTCGCGGCCGTAGCGGCACACGTAGATGTTGCCGGGTTTCACGTCGCGGTGGATCAGGCCGTTCTCATGTGCCTCTGCAAGGGCGTGGCACAGCTGTCGTAGCAGGTGCAGGACTCGTTGTGGTGGGATTGGGCCGAACTGCTTGACCAGCGATTCGAGATCGAAGCCGTTGAGTAGCTCCATCACATAGTAGAATGTGCCGTCGTCAGCCACACCGAAGTCGTACAATTCGATCGTGTGCGGGCATCGCATCGACGCGGTCGCCTGAGCCTCGCGCTCGAAGCGAGTCACGATCACGTGCTGCGACCCGCCATCACCCTCCGACAGGACTTCCGGTCTGATGAACTTGACGGCCGCTGGACGCGCGAGTAACCGGTGCCGGGCCCGCCATACCTCTCCCATTCCTCCGCTGCCGAGACGCTCCTCGAGTACGAAAAAGAACGAGGCATTCGCCGCCGGAGTACCGCCGAAACCCATGGAGAGCGTGATCGTGAGCGGGACGGTGGCTCCCGTGACCACGCTTGCCAGCAGAGCCCGCCAGGGTTTCGTGGGAACGACCACCGTAAACAACACGATCCAGACTGCCACCCAGGAGATTCCCAGGGAGCGCTGGAAGTCAACGTTGTTGCTGAGGTCGGGCACTCCCTCCCATAGCCCCCACCACTGCGCCATGGCGATGGCAAACCCGCCGAGCACCTGAAATACGAGGCCAACGGCGAGTTTCGGAGCGACGCTCGGCCGCTGCCAGGTCGTGAGCCAGACCACGAACAGCGCTGCCGCTATGGCGAGCACGCCCGGCAACCACCCCACGACGCGACTGAAGGTGTACTCCTGACCCTCGACCGTGAACGCCGCAGCGACGAAATTCGCAATGAAGACAGCGGCAGCGAAGAGCAGGGCCACGGCCCGCAGTCGTCCGACCGCCTGCTGCAGCAGGTCGGGTGGGAGTGTATCCGGCCGGCTTGCCGGGCCTACACGGCCGCCCGCCTGTTCGGGATGAGGCTGGAATACCGGTTTCACTGACATGGCCGCCAAGGTGCTTTGCGGCGGGAACGATAACACAAGATGGAGTCGAAATGTCAGTGGTGCCTGACCGGGCCGCTCCAGATGCGACGCGGACGTGGCGCTGTTGGAAACACTGAGGCCGGACAAGCGTAGTGATGCAGGGCAATCACCGTGATGCAGGGCAATCACCGTGATGCAGGGCAATCACCGTGATGCAGGGCAATCACCGTGATGCAGGGCAATCACCACCGTACGCGCCACGGACGACAAACCGAGGCAGGCGGCGAGGCCGACGCTTTGCCCCAAGGCCTCGACTTGGCTAAGAATCATGCTGTGGCGCGCGGACAAGGCTACCGTTGGCCGAAATCTGTCGGGCGGGGTACTAGCTCCAAGGCTCAGACAGGCCCTGCTCAGCTGCACGACTAACTCTCAGGGGGAAAGGCATGAGACGAATCTCAGTTCTGTCACTAACACTGGTTCTCTCCGTTGGTGTGCCGCTCTTGGCTCAGGAGACCGGCATTGCCGTGCCGTACCAGCGGTTCGTGCTGCCCAACGGTCTGAACGTGATCCTGCATGAAGACCACACCACGCCAATGGTGGCAGTGAATGTGTGGTACCATGTGGGGTCGGCACGAGAGAAGCCGGGACGCACCGGCTTCGCACACCTGTTCGAGCACATCATGTTCGAGGGTTCGGGCCATGTGGCCGAGGGGAAGTTCGACGAATGGCTCGAGGCGGCCGGTGGCAACAACAACGGCTCCACCACTACAGACCGCACGAACTACTATGAGATGGTGCCGAGTAACGCGCTGGGATTGGCGCTGTTCCTGGAGTCGGACAGGATGGGCTACTTGCTGGACGCCATGTCTCCCGCGTCGGTTGACGGTCAGCGTGACGTGGTAAAGAACGAGCGACGCCAGAGCTACGAGAACCGGCCTTACGGTATGGCGTTCCCCACATTGAGCGAGAACCTCTATCCGTCCAGCCACCCGTACCACTGGCCGGTGATCGGGTCGCAGGAGGACCTGTCCGCCGCGACCTTCAATGACGTAGCCG
>JARRLJ010000668.1:0-2706 GCA_037387025.1 Gemmatimonadales bacterium | reverse complement strand
GCGCCGTGGTTGCCGTGGCAGTCGTTGCAGGTGGGGGCGGACAGATCTCCCTCGACCGACATCATTTCCCAGTGGACACTGCGCTGGTACAACTCCAATTGATCGGTCGGGATCGGGTACTCGCTCATGTGCGCTGCGTCCGCGTGGCAGGCGCCACAGGTCTCGGCCACTTTCAGCGGGTTCACGCTGGACAACGGCTCTGAGGGCGGCAGTATCGAATGCGCGGGATGACAGCTAGTGCAAACCGCGACGGCAGTGTCTCCCAACTCGGCCAGACGTCGCCCGTGCACTGAGGTGGCGTATTCAGCCAGCTGATCGACCCGGATCGACGGGTTGTACCGCCGCATGAATTGAGCATCGGCGTGACAACGACCGCAGAACTCCGGAGTGCGCCGCTTGCTGGGCTTCCCAACGAACCCTTTGGCCGGATCCATCGCATTGAGGCCAGCAACAGTGGCGTCGCCTCCATGGCAATTAACGCAGCTCAGTCCCCTCTGAGAGTGGATGTCGTCGGCAAATGCCGCGACTGGCGCCGACAGCCTCTCGTCAAGTGCACTGTGGCAACTGGAGCAGTAATCAACCTGTGCTTCCTGATCCTCTTGTGATTCCTGAGCTTCTACTGTTACTGGGGTGTGGGCCAATGCCACGAAGACTAGACTGAAGGCCACCACACTCGTCACCGGGCCCTCCCAATGGTCTGTAGGTAAGCCGCAAGGTCTGACATTCCCTCGGGGGTAAAGGTCGGCCAGGAAGCCGCGCTGCGTCCCGGCTCGTCTGAAATGAGCACGTGGTTCCACAAGGCTGAGATTACCCCGGCCTGGGATGCCAGGCCCCGGGCCTGCGTGAGATCACCTGCCGTCCCGCCCCCCCGACCCGCCACTGAGTGACAGACCAGGCATCCCTTACCCCTCAACAATCGGGGTCCCCGGTCAGATTCTCCTTCCTCGGCGGAGTACTGCACCAAGTGGAGATAGGCGAGAAGGTCAGCCATTTCTTCCGCAGTCAGTTGTGGTACCGCAACTCCGGCTTGCCGCATCGCCGCCGTCATCGCCGGCGCCTTGTTCCACATGGCGGCGGCGAAGTCGAGCAGACTGCGGCGGCCGGTCAGCTGCGACAGATCAGGTCCAACCGTGCCGCCTGTTCCCCGAATGGTGTGGCAACCTACGCAGCTCTTCTGCTCGAACAGCAAGCGTCCCTCCTCCGCCCGGCCTGGCAGAACAGACATCGCTCCCTGCGGCAACCGATCTGTGGCGGACTTCAGGAATGCGATCAAGTCGCCCAGTTCGGACCCTGTAAAGGTCGGTCTCCGAATTCCGCGCTCGCGCATGGCGGCAGACATGGAAGGGCCATGATTCCAGAGCGCTGTCGCGATTTGGACCGGCGAACCGGACTGATTCAAGAAGTCGAGGCTAGGACCGACGACTCCACCCACCCCGCCAGCCTGGTGACATACGATGCACGATTTATCGGCGAACAGCTCTTGTCCGACCGCCGTTTCAACCATGTCGGGGAGGTGATTCCACATTGCCGCGGCAAAGCCGTAGAACGATTTGGGACGCTCGGACTTGGCCAAGTCCGGTCCCAGGCTGCCGCCGAGGCCGTTCACTGCGTGACACGCACTACAGCCTCGGGTGCCGAACACCCTGGACCCGGCGAGTATGCTTTGGCTCTGTCCGGACGGAACTTGTGCCCACGCCGACTCGTGTGGGAAGAGCAGCATTGCTGGCAAGAATCCCAACACCAGCGCGAGCCGTCGCAGCAGCTTGTAGGATCTGATCATGGATACCGCAACCATGATAGCTAGGAAGCGACCATCAATGCCAGCGCGGCAATTGCACGCGACCCTTCCTCACGGGTGCGGTGGCCGGTCGGACCTACCTCCGACGACCAGTCCGAGAAGGCCTACCAAGAGCGAAAGGCCACCCAAAGCGATGCCAGCTTGACGCCCCCCGGATAGCCACGCGGGGACATCGGTGAACCGCTCCATGACGTAGGTCAGGAGCGAGATTGTGAGCACCACCACGCCAGCCGCAAACAATCTCATCCACTTCACACGCTTGGTATAGCGATCCAGTGGGAAGCTGCACTTGGGACAGACCTTGCCGGAGGGTTCCCTCCAGACAAAAGACCAGCGCTTCCCCGGGACGGTCTGATCTCCTGCTGTGGTGTCATCGGGGATGGCAAAGGTCGGGACGACATACTGGTTGCAGCCGGGGCACTTGACTCCTGCGACAACGGCACTGATGCGGTCACCAATGCGATTCATGTGGCGCTCCTCTGTCGACTTCCTACGCGATGGCCTGCGATGTTGTGCCGGTTTCTTGATCCGTCCATGGCGGTAGTATCTTCACCAGCACCCAGAGGATCAGGAACGGCAGTGCCAACAGCCCAATGGTCATCGCGAGCCCTTCGATTCCGAGCAATTCCACTTTGTAGACTGTCAAACCTCTCAGGCTCTTTGAGAAAAGCTGGCCGCCGATCACCACGTTCCAGCGTATGCTGAAGATCCCTATCTGGATGAGCACCGCAGATGTGAGATAGATCAACTGTCTCAGCTCGGGTGACACCCGCACGAATCCACCTTTGTGCAGCCCCGACGATGTGAGTCCGAGCATGACTAGGGGAATGATAGTCCCCATGAGCACCTGCAGTATGAACAAGCTGATGAAGAGCCGACTTTCGATCATCTGTGAGAGGATCTCAATC
>JARRLJ010000667.1:0-3996 GCA_037387025.1 Gemmatimonadales bacterium | reverse complement strand
GCAGCCTCGTCGCGCTGTTGGAGGGCGAGGAACCTGGCGACTGGAGAGACGCCATTTATTACCACTACTACGAGTTTCCCGGTTGGCATGCCGTGCAGCGGCACTACGGCATCCGAACCGATCGTTACAAGCTGATTCACTATTATCTGATCGACGAATGGGAGCTATTCGATCTGGAGACCGATCCTGACGAGCTGCAGTCTGTCTATGACGAGCAGGAGTACGCCGGGGTGGTAACCGAACTCAAGACAAAGCTCGACAGCCTAAGGCACTACTATGAGGTGCCGGAAGAGGACCCGGTACCGCTACCGTAGAGTACCGGATATCGAACAGGGAATCTTGAAGTTCGAAGTATCTTCCATCACACTTCCCTGATTCGAGATTCGAAACTCGACATTCGTAGTTCGATTTGTTTGGCTATCTCGGACGCGATGGTCGATCTCGCTGCGGAATCACAGCAGATACCACCGGACCAGATGGCTGTGCCGTCCCCGACACAGATTAGTTGTGCTGTCGTGAGCAGCATTCCCTTCTTTTCGCTCACGTTGCCCAGCAGCAGCAGGGCAACATCGAGACACCACCCGATTGCGCCGATGTGTACGTTCGTGTTGCTGGGGAATAGGGAACAACGACGCACCTCCAAGTTGCATTCGCTCAGCTTCGCAAAGGCCTCCACCACGTCGTGAGTGATCGCGTTGCTCAAGTCATCCATTCTCGGGTTGCCGCTCACGTTGATGAAAGGAAGCACGCCAACAGCCGGGGTTTCGGTGCCGGCTATCTCGCGGTCTTTGACTGGATCTCTCAGTCGGATCATACGGCCTCCTTGGCTCGAACAGCCTGGATTGCGCAATTGTGATGCTCTGCGTGCAGCGCGCGCATTGCCGGGCACAAGGCCAGTTTCTGCGGGCATCGATGCAGTCATGTTGCGCTCTCAACGCTGGCTTAGACCGGGATCGGTACCCAGCTCACGGGTTCGCAAAGTGACCATGATCGCGCCGCTCCCATGAGGACGTGGCCGTTCGTCGCCCGCGTCGTCCGGAGCCAAGAACCGGACTTCCTCTATCTGGTCCGCTTTGAGCCAGCGGAGGCACGAGACCTCATTGCACGGTATCTCGACGTAGACAGCTGGATGCTCGCGGCTACGCTCCATCGAGCCCTGGGTGATCCAGTCGGGTCGCAGCCGACTGACGATGTCGTACGCGTTTTCGGTGGTGGCCTGGGCGAGGTCGGTTCTGGTGATGGGACCGCGGTCGGAATCTGACAGCAAAGCGGAGCCACCCATCAAGGCGTACCCAGCAGCCCCGATCGTCATTGTCAGTGCACCAGCCAGCAAGGTTGAAGTCTTCACGGTCTCCTCCTTTCATCGGTGTTCTTCCCGGCACAAGTTGGGGATCGACAGGCCCCGTAAACCCTGGCGATCACAGGTCTGGCGCATACCTTTGCCCCAAGACTAGGCTGGCCCGAACACCGGGCACTCACTGGCCTATCACCGCAGCATGGGTGTCCGACGAATACCAACAGCAGGTCGCGGACCCCAAGAACGGCCCTCGCGAGTGTCCTGAGAACTGGGGCCTGTTGCGCGAACTCAGAGATAGCAGCCTCATACCCGCTGGTTTACCATCCTGGTTCCCAGGGCAAAACACCGGGATAGCAGAGTTCCATGACTGTCAGAAGTTCATCGAGATAACTGAGGATGGACAACGAGAGTACATGGGGCGGTTTGCTATCTTTGCGGCTCCTGGACTCGAGACGATGGACACGGTCCTCCGACCGATAAGTGTGGAACGTCCATGCGGTGTAAGCGTGGAGGACTGTCCCGATGCCGGGGTGGTGACCGAGGCCCGCCCGGCTGCGCTGATAATTGCTGAAAAGCCCTACCTACCGCTCAAGATCAGAAAACCTGGTGCTTATTGCCTGTACTTGCACAGGGAAGACGGAGCATGGACGGCGAACTTGGTTTCCCTCGCTGACGTGGAACCTCCTTATTCGGAATGCTTGGACCCTGTCCAGGCGAGAGGGCAGTTCGGGGAGTCTCTCAAGGTAATCTCAACGACTGAGCCCACGATCCCGGCTGATGGCGGGTTTTATCCGCCCGCTGCCCGAATCGACTGGGATCCGTGGCACGAGCAACACTACTTCGGATTGCGGTGCGGCACAGCGTGGTGTGAGGTCGGCGATCCGACGAGCTTCGGCACCTCCAACACCCAAGAACTTCATGCCCAGGACCTCACTGACAAAGCCCGCGGCACAGTCTTGGTCAAGGGTTGGTACGACGAGCAATTCTTGGCTATCGATTACTACGGGAAACTGGTTCCTTCGAATGTGCTCGGGACGATCTATCCCGACAAAGATCTTGGACCTGACGACGCGGGTGTAGAGGACGATTTCAGCGATTGGGTCCGCGTCGCCCGCGTAGCCATTAAGCAGCCGCGTCAGCCGTCGCTTCGAGATCTATCTCTGTAGCGGCACCAGGAGCGCATGCAGTGTCCCGAGTACGAACCGGTGCCCTGATGGTGAGTGGTGGGCCAAGGTGATGCGCGCCGATGTCCATATAGGGGACCTATGTGTCAGCCGCATGGACATGGCTGGGATGTTGGTGCCGGCCACAGCCCGTTGGAGATGGACTCCCGACGACGAAGGGATGTGGGTTCGCTGCCGGCAGGGTTGCTGCGAGCTGACGTGGGACTAACTGCACCAAGGAAGGACCACCCGAGACCGGCCTACCCCGAGGGGGAGGCCGGCTGGTCGGGTGACACATGCTGACCATCCACTTGTTGGGTCAGGTGGGAGTCCGCGACGATCAGGGCCGTGAGGCGGCGGACCTGATACGACGCCCCAATCGGATGGCGCTCCTCTCATACCTCGCGGCGGCGCGGCCACGAGGTTTCCATCGCCGTGACAAGCTCATTGGTCTTTTTTGGGCCGAGATGACCCAGGACAAGGCCCGTAAAGCGCTCAACCAGGCGTTGTTCGTACTGCGTTCAGAGCTCGGCAAGGACCTGATTCTCTCGCGCGGCGACGATGAGGTTGCGCTCGATGAAGCTCGGGCGGTGGTCGATGTGCTTCAGTTCGAGCAGCGTGCGGGTTCGAACGGTGGCTAGACCAGGAGCGAAGTCGTTATCGGCAAGACGCCGTGAATTTGGCGCTCGCACTCGCGGAGCGATACGAGGGGGAAGGCAAGTTCCTCGCGGCCGTGGAGCGTTGTCGCTGGGCGCGCTCGATCGCTCCGACCGACGAACGTGTGACTAGGCGGTTGCTACGGCTACTGGATGGTCAGGGTGATCGAGCAACAGCGCTCAGAGAATTCGAGGCCTTTGCCAAGATGCTGGATGAGGATTACGGACTCGAGCCATCCCCGGAGACGGTGGCACTCGTGCAGCGGATCAGGTCGCGCGAGACGCCTGTCCTGCCGGACACGGGTCCAAGCCCAGGGATATCGGACCGACTCGAGCGAGAGGAGTCATCGAGTGGTGGGGGAAAGGGAGGTGATGCAACGACGGTCGTCGACGAGACCTCAGCCTCACGTCTAGCCGCGGTTCTCTCGGATCGTTATCGCGTCGAGCGCAAGATCGACTCAGGTGGTATGTCGGTGGTATACCTGGCAGAGGATCTCAAGCACGGGCGCGAAGTAGCGATCAAAGTGTTGCGACCGGAACTCGCCGAGTCGATCGCCGTCGAGAGGTTCTTGCAGGAGATTCACTTCGGAGCTTCGCTGCAACACCCAAACATCGTATCGCTCCACGATTCCGGAAAAGCGGACGGGTCTCCGTACTACGTCATGCCGTACTTCGCGGGCGGTTCCCTGCGAGACCATCTCAAACGAGAGAAGCAGCTGCCGCTGGAGGACGCTATCCAGATCGCTCTAGAGGTGGCAAACGCGTTGCAGGCAGCGCACGGCAAGGGAGTGCTTCATAGGGACGTAAAGCCGGCGAACATCATGCTCGAGGCGGGACACGCTGTGGTGAGCGATTTCGGCATTGCCAGGGCTCTCACCGA
>JARRLJ010000666.1:0-3075 GCA_037387025.1 Gemmatimonadales bacterium | reverse complement strand
GATGGTCGCGATCGCTGAGGGCGATGCTGCAACGGTTCGGGGGATGATTTCTCGGCAGGCGGAAACCCTTCTCATTGGGTCGGATGCTCGTGATGTCCTGACGGGGTCTTGCCTGAGAAACCTTTCCGCCGCCATCACATAGTCACCTTCGGGCACCCACGCCGATTTGGGTGTAGACGTCCTTGTTCGGATCACGCGTCGGTGAGCGCGTATGTCCCGTCGGCGATGCACCATGAAAAGAGTCGATACCCTTGGCCTACGCCAACCAGAGGAGCCTTCAGTTGACGATCGCTGTGGGTTTGTTGATCGTCCTGCACGGACTTGTGCATTTCTTGTACGTTGGGCAAGCACTCCGATGGTTCGAATTGCGCGAAGGAATGGCCTGGCCAGTTGGAGCACGATCCCTCTCGACTGCCACCGATACCGCGTTGAAGATCTCAGCGGCGATCACAATTGGGGTCTCCTCACTGGCACTAGTCCTCGGAGGCGTTGGAATCGCCGTGGGTGTCGAATGGGGGCAGCCGATCACTCTTGTTGCCGCAGCTCTGCTCTCATTCCTGCACATCCTCTTCTGGGATGGCAACCTCAAGACGTTCCCAGAACAAGGCCTCTACGGCATCATCATCAATGTCGTCATCGTACTGTGGATCGCAATCGGTTGAGCCATGGGGCCGGTCGACAAGCTGACACAAGTGCCGCTATTTAGCCGGTTCCAAGGCGAGCACGACGCCATTTCTTTTGGCTCCTCCCGTCCTCACCCAGCAAACATCTGAACCAGAATGTTCAGGCAAGGGGGCAAAGGTCCCCTCAGGTGCACATATCGAAGCCTCTTTGTGTCAAGTGGATCGTCTCACCCATCGCAATCCTCAATAGCTATAGGCCCTTTCCGCTACTACTGCACCCGAATGGGATGGGGTACTTGTTGATCGAATCACGGGAAGCTGGGCGGAGGACTTTGGGCCGGTTCGGCCCTTGGTTGAATAGAGATGGCCATATCCTGTCAGACACTCCTGGCCTCAAACCGTCGTTGGCACATCCTCCCTGCAGTCAGCAGGTTCCGAATGCCAGGGCAAGAGGTCTGGTTTGAGGACCTAGTGCCCTTGCGGCGCGCTCCGGTGTCATAAATCCTGGCGTTGGTGACCTTGACATAGGTGAGCGGCTCGAGGGAGACGTGTTGGTCGTATCGGAGAAATCTCAGGTCGACAGCTTCGGTGAGTTCTTCGCTGAAGTGGAACCGCGGCTCAGGCACGCTCTTGCTGCTCGGTATGGCCCTGAGGTAGGACGGGAATCCGCGGCGGACGCGTTCGAGTACGCGTGGAGTCATTGGGGTCGCGTTGGATCGATGAAGTACCCCCTCGCCTATCTCTTTCGGGTTGGTCAGAGCGCTGCAAAACGGTATCGAAAGAGGCTGTCAGTGAAGGATCGGTTACTCGAAGACCCGCAACCATGGTTTGAGCCAGCCCTCACGCCTGCCCTCAGCCGGCTTTCCCAAGCCCTCGAGTCTGTGGCTCCGCCCTTGGGCGTTGAGGAAGTCTCCTCGCCACGCCCACTTCGAGTCGCTCCTCCAAGCGAAGCGATGTGGACCGTTGGCTCACGGAGGGGCTGGGTTGTAGCACTTGGTGCGTCGGCTTTGACGCTTCTTCTGCTCGGCGGCGTCTGCCTGTTCGGAATGCTCCAACCGGGACCGCCCGCAGGTGAGTCTCTGTCGGCTGACCCGGTCGTCTGGAGCCGCCTAGACGACCCGGCCTTGGGTGTCCCCGGTGCAGTAGGCGATGTCCAGAGCTTCTCTATAGGCCTGGTTGCAGTTGGATCTGCACAGGATGAGACCGGCCGGTCGAGTCCAGCAGTTTGGCTTCAGGACGAAGACGGGGCATGGTCCCGGGTCGGAGTGGCCACCTTCGACGGACTGAGTGGGGAGTTGAGGGCGGTCGCCGAGCACTCCGGGCGTCTCGTCGTGGTTGGCACGGACAACGCAAGCAGTGTTCCTGCTCATGGGTCGTCTCTCGTGCATTCGACATTGAGGGATCCGAGGTGCGCGACATCGTTGTGAACTTCTTTGGGGCTTATGTCGCGATCGGATCCAATGTCTGGCGATCGTCAGATGGACTCGATTGGGAGCGTACCGATCTTGACGGAACCGGATTCGCACTGATCGAGTTCCCAGACGGACTCCTCGCCGGGGGAGTCGACTCGTCAGGAGCTCACACTGCAGTCTGGCTGAGCCGAGATCTCGGTGTCACCTGGAATGCTCTTCCGATCGAATCTGCAGAGGACGCTTACGACGGATCGATCATCAAGGCGATGACGGAAGTCAGCAACGGTTTCCTGGCCGCAGGAGATGTGTGGAGCGGTTCGGAGATCCATCCCGCAGTATGGGGCTCAGCGGACGGGTACGACTGGGAGCTGATTTGGGTTGCAAGTGATTCTTCTGGAGAGGTCAAGGGCATTGCAGCGTCCTCTGACCATGTAGTGATGGTGGGCGAAAGAGACGGGCGGGAGACATTCTGGCTTTCGGAGGATGACGGCCTCAGTTGGGCAGAGTACGGGGAAGGGCACGGTCTTTTGGCCTCCGACCCCGGGAGTATCGAGAGTCTCGCCGTCGGACGAGACGAGGTGTTCATGGTGGCTGGTCAGAGCGGCGGCCAGGCAACAGTTTGGCTGGGCGTTTCACAGTTGCCCAGCGAACCGCAAACCGCCGACAGTCCACCTCCTCAGGGCTGGACCTGTCAGGCGAGGATTGAGAACGGAGCCGAGTGGGAGCCAGGCGCCTGGGATGACGGAACCGGGCTGTACCGGGCGACGGGTGCGATGGCTTGCCTCGACCTCCAGGACATCCATTACGAGCCGCAGCAGTGGAAAGTGAAGTGGGAGGGGACGGCGGAGAAACTCGAAGTCGGCCCCTTGGTGCGATTCGAGAGAGGTATTCACGGTTCTGTCTATGCAGAAACGGTGGTCAAGACCGAATCAGGGGAGTGGGTTACACCGCCAATCACCCCTTCGCCGGGTAAGCCTTTCACATTCGTGGTCATGCCTCACTCGTTCGACAAGTGGGTGGACATCTCTTGGACCGTGACC
>JARRLJ010000665.1:0-3530 GCA_037387025.1 Gemmatimonadales bacterium | reverse complement strand
GTTAGGTCGTCATCCCCGTACTTGGAGTCATTGAAGTGAAATCCCCCGAGTTTTCCGGCCGCAATCAGCCGCGCCACGACCATCTCAATGTTGGCGTTCGGAAGGTGATGCCCCAGATCGACCAGACACGACGCCCGTTCGCCCAGCGCTTGCGCAAGCAAGAGCGACGATCCCCAGTCCTGGACGACCGTCGAGTAGAAGGCCGGCTCGTACGGTTTGTGCTCGGTGAAGAGTCGCCAGCTCTCGGGAAGCCGGGCGTAGATTGCCTGCAGACTCTCAAGCACCCGCTCGAAACTGCGTCGCAGGTGCGTTTGTCCGGGGTAGTTCGATCCGTCGGCTAGCCAAATCGTGATAGCGTCGGAGCCCAGCTTCTGACCGATCTCGATGACTCGCAGGTGGTGGGCGATGGCCTGCTCCCGGACCGTCGCGTCTGTGTGACTGAGCGAGCCGAACTTGTAGCTCAGTGCTTGCCCTTCCTGATCCTGAAACGTGTTCGAGTTGACGGCGTCGAAGCTGAGTCCGAGCTCGGCGGCGCGGCTCACGAGTAACTGAGCGTCGTCCGGTTCGTCCCACGGAATATGGAGCGAGACGCGTGGCGCCGCCCCCGTCAGACGATTCACGACCGAGATGTCTTCCAGCTTCTCGTATATGTCGCGTGGCTCACCGGAACCGGGGAACCGTCCAAAGCGCGTACCGCCGGTACCGAGAGCCCATGACGGAATCGCCACCTGAAAGGCCCGCACCTGCTCCACCACGTGTTCGAAATCGAGCTTTCGCGCAGCCAAGCGCTCGGTTAGGTGCTCGACGTCCCTGCGGTGCGCGGTAAGCGTTGACTGGTTGCTCCGCTGGATTCGTTCCGACTCGATCATCCTTCTGTCGGGCCGTGATTGGAATCTTCCTTGATCATCCAGAAAGGTGCCGTGACAAACCAGAGCACGGCACCGACGGCCATGAGCACGGCGTGCGTGTTCCAGGTGAGTCTCCCCGAGAGAACCAAGAACGCCGGTATGACGGTCAATCCAAGCCCAGCGAAAGAGCCGACTTTGAGCAAGAAGTTCATGCGTTATCCCCTAGGTGCTGTTCGGCCCGAGCTGTTTCCCGGGTGTTCTGCTGCGCGTAGCTGAGCGCTACGTAGATCGCCGTCGCGATGAACCAACCGGGGAGACCCAGGAAGAATATCTGCAAGCCCCAGAGGGCGTTGATCGCCCAGCAGGCCGCGAGTGTTACGCCCCAGGACGCTGCTGCCGGCCAGCTGAAGGCGACTTCCTTCCAGTCGGCGTAGTCCTGTCGCAACCCCAATCGCGGTAACAACCAGAAGTCTGCAAAGATCACGGCTCCCATCGGCATCAGAACGAGGCCGTATAGGGCCACAAACTCGAGCAGGCGCATCATGAGCGCCGGAAAGAGCGCCGCGACAGAGGTTATGGCACCGACAGCGAGCGTCACTTTCCAGCGCTTCCAGGCGAGACCCGCGCGGTAGATCGTCGGGTTGGCCGTCGTCCACCCGGCGATGACCACCGCTGCGAGCCCGGCTATGCCCGCTCCCAGATATGCAATTGGGCCGGGCGCGATCTCACCGGCATTCTGAATCGCGAGCGCAACCAGGATGCCGGAGGCGATCCACGCCACGTAGTGGCCCAGGTACATGCCGAATGCGCTGAAAAACCCGTATTGCCATCTCTTCGCGTATCTCAGAATCGTGAGATCCGCCATCCCAATGTGCATGGCCATGTTGGTGAACCAGGCGAAGAACATGATGTGCCAGAACGAAAAATGGGCGCGGCCCGCTAGAGGTGCGCCCGTCCAGATCTTCTGGTTCGCCACGGTCCAGAAATCGCCCAACGAATTCACGCCCAGCTGGGGAAGAACGGCGACGCCGCATGCTACGAAGACGAGAAACATCCACGGCGCTGCTACCTTCGAAAACCGGGCGATCTGCTTGAAGCCAAGGATGGCTAGCAGCGTCACGACCGCGCCGACTGCGAGCACCGTGACTACCCATCCCGCAGTGTTGGGATACAGATCGGTCAATCCAGGCATTGCGATATGGAAGGGAATGCCGACCGCCGTTGCCGCCACCGAGATCATTGCGCCGGCGAGGAAACAGAACATGAGAGCGTTGACGATATTGTAAACAAACAGCAGGTACGGACCAGTGATCTTGCGCAGCTTCCAGTAGAGATTCAGCCGAGTGCGGACGGCGATAGGTGCACAGATGAAGGCCCATGACAAAACGGCCAGCAGATTCCCCAGCAGCAGGCCAAGGATCAAGTCACCCGCGGAAACCCCGTGAGCCACGAACAGCGGCCCTATCACGAACTCGGTTCCGGCAACGTGTTCCCCGGAATAAAAGCCGATGAAGTTTCCCGGTCCCTGCAGGTGCTCGTCGGTTACCGGCTCCCGATCGAACTCGTTGATTGCGTCCAGCCGCTCGGTGAGCGTGCTGCCTCGAGTGACGTCAGCCATGGTCGCCAAAGATATGCGTCATCGTGGACTAGGGCGAGGACCCACTCGAGACTCCACCCGTCTCCAAGGACTCTTTGACGAAATGACCCACATTGGCGACTGTATATATGTCAGATTCCACGTGGCATCGAACGGAGAACGACGATGAGACCCAACAGACGCGACTTCTTTCAGACGATCGGCGCGGGTGTCGCCGGCTTGAGCATAACGCCAGCCATCGTGTCACCTTCACGCATGTCCATAGAGCCGAAAGAGGCGGGAGATGATCAGATTCTCTTCATCGGCGATGACATTGCAGTCACCGACACCGTATGGTGGGGCAACACTGCGCCGCAGAACATGGAAAACCGATACGCTTACCGGTATCAATCGTTTGCCGATCACTGGAACTACGATGATGTCAGCGAGAACTGTTTGGCCCTAAATGTGTGGACTCCCGGTTACGGGGACGGGAAGAAGAGACCCGTGATGGTCTGGTTGCACGGCGGAGGATTCACGAACGGGAATGGCATCGAGCAGGATGGGTACAACGGTGAAAACCTGGCCCGACACGGGGAGATCGTGTTCTGCTCGGTCAACCACAGGCTCGGACCCTTGGGGTACACCAATCTCGCCGGTGTGGGTGGGGAGAAGTACGCGGCGTCGGGTAATGCGGGCATGCTCGATATCGTAGCAGCCTTGGAATGGGTACGGGACAACATCGAGAACTTCGGCGGCGACCCCAACAACGTCACCATCATGGGTCAGTCAGGCGGCGGCGTGAAAGTCACGACACTCACCGCCATGCCCTCGGCCAAGGGCTTGTTCCACAGGGCGGTGGTCCTCAGCGGCGCATCGCTGCAAGCGGGAGACAAGGAGTATTCGGAGAAGCTGGGATCTTATGTGGTGACGGAAGCTGGATTGGATCGATCGCGCTTGGACGAACTGCAGCAGCTCCCGTGGAAAGAGTATTACGGGATTGCCACTAGGGCATCGCGAAAACTGAGTGAAGAAACAAGAGCGAGTATGGGCCTGCGAGGAGGCTTCAGTCCTGTTGTTGACGGGCATTACCTGCCTCAGCACCC
>JARRLJ010000664.1:0-2653 GCA_037387025.1 Gemmatimonadales bacterium | reverse complement strand
TAGTTTTCCTCCAAACGCACAACTGTCACTGCTTCAAAGTCTGACTGGAAATCCAACATGTTGCGTATGTCAGCACCGCGCCAGCTGTAGATCGACTGATCGTCATCACCCACGGCACACACATTACCGTGACCAGCGCCTAGCTGGCGTACAAACAAGTATTGCGCACGATTGGTGTCTTGAAATTCGTCCACCAAGATCGCGTCGAATCTCTGCTGGTAGTACTGCAACCGATCGGGGTGTTCTCGGAACAATGTCAGCGGATGGATCAATAAGTCGTCGAAATCCATCGCGTTTGCCGCAACCAGAGTCTTTGTAAGTGCGTGATAGACGTCCGCCGCGATGCGTGTAACCCGATCATCGGCCTCCCCTGCTAGTTCCTCTGGCGGAACGAGCCGGTTCTTGGCCGCCGAGATCATCGACTGGATATGACGTGGCGGGAATGCGCGTGTCGAGTATCCACCGCGTTCCAGCAACCGCTTGATCACTTGCAGCCGATCTTGCTCATCATAGATCGTGAACTGGGACGTAAACCCGACACGAGGCGCCTCTCGTCTGAGCAGCCGCGCGCAGATCGCATGGAAGGTGCCAATCCACAACCCGGCGGGATCGCGACCCAACAGTTGTGCCACCCGACTCCGCATCTCCCCTGCCGCGCGGTTCGTGAACGTGACTGCGAGAATGCGGGACGGACCCGTCTTGCCGTTCCGCACCAAGTGCGCCAGCCGAGTCGTCAGCACCCGTGTCTTCCCGGACCCCGCACCGGCAAGCACGAGGATCGGTCCACCCGAGTGTTCGACTGCCTGGCGCTGTGCTTCGTTCAGCTTCACTTCAAGCATCAGATTTCGAGCGGGAAGCTACTGGGAGGGTAGCAACGAACGTGGCTCCCTGTTGGGCTTGTCCAACTTCGAGGTGACCACTGTGCACGTCCTCAACTATGCGGCGCGCAAGAGCGAGATCGAAGAGAGTCGATCGTACCTCCGGAGCGATGCCAGGACCGTTGTCGCTCACCGTCAATTTGGCAACGTTCTCATTCCTCTCGACCTTGATGGTCACCTTTCCCCCGCGTCCGCTCAATGCATCTACCGAGTTTCTGACCAGGACCTCCAGCGCCCATTCCACCAGGACGGGGTCTGCTTCAATGACAGGGCCGGACCCGGGAGCTTCCACCGTCATCTGGACACGATTCACGTGTTTGGGAAGTCGCGGGCCGAAATAGGATGACACTCGCTCAGCCAGAACGCCTAACGCAACTTGATCCTGCCGGGCAGGCCTCCCGATGCGCTCGAACCTTTTAGCTACGCGCTCCAAGCGCTCCAAGTCGTCTTGGAGATGTTCGGCTACCTCGTGGGCGCGTTCGTCGGGAACATCCTCCAGCCTCTCGATCCATGCGCCTGCACTCATGAGTGGCGTTCCCAACTGGTGGGCCGAGTCCCTGGCCATTGCGACCCAGAGTCGATCGCGATGGCTTTCCACCGACGTACGGTAAGCCCAAGCCCCGATCACAGCCGCCACTACCAGGATCGCAATCTGAACAATGAACAACCAAACAAGCCTGGACGCCATTGGCAGATCACCGAAATGGACCTTCCAGCCACCCGGAACCATCAGAGGTGGGTTCACGCGATCGAGTTCAGCGATGTATTCCCTCACGCGCGGATCCCGCTCCAGATTGGGCATGTATTCAGTTGGAATGCTAACCGCTGCAGTCGGTGTGCCAGCGGAATCGGTTATGACGAGCGGAATCCCGGTCTTTCCGACATCGATTGCCAGGTTGAATAGCGTCGCAATACCTGTGCTGAGCGTGTCTTGCAGGCCGACAAAGATCTGGCCGTATATGCGCGACGTTTCACGAGCTTCGCGTCTCAACAGCGCGGCGATGTCCCACGCCTGCCAGACCGAAATGACGCCAAAGGTCAGAACGAGAGCCAGGACAACGGTCTTGCCGTATTGCTTGACGGATCGTAATGCTCTACGCGCCACCATCGGGTGTCAGTCGATCGGTGCCCAAGTAGGGCACCAGCGCCTCGGGGATTCTCACGGAGCCATCTGGCTGCTGGTTGTTCTCCAGCAATCCTATGATCGTACGAGGCAACGCGACGCCTGAGGCATTGAGAGTGTGCACGAATTCTGGCTTCGCATTGGGCTCGGGGCGGTACCGAATACTTGCGCGTCGTGCCTGAAAATCGGTGAACGTGCTGGCGCTGGATACCTCTAGCCACTTCTCTACCCCGGCGGCCCACAACTCGAGATCGTAGGTCATGGCGCTGGCGAATCCGACGTCTCCGGCTGCCAGGAGAACGACCCGGTAGGGCAGTTCCAATCGTTGCAACACTGTCTCCGCATGTCCCACGAGCTTCTCGAGTTCATTGCGCGAATCTTCAGGTCGACAGAACCTGACTAGCTCTACCTTATCGAATTGGTGTACCCTGATGATTCCTCTCGTGTCCTTTCCCGCTGCGCCCGCTTCACGACGGAAACAGGGTGTGTACGCAACATAGCCGCAGGGCAGCTGCTCGGAGGACAGGATCTTCTCGCGGTGCAGATTGGTGACCGGCACCTCCGCCGTGGGAATGAGATAGGCCTCAGCCGCTTCGGACTGCCCATCGGCGGCCGTGAAGATGACGGGGCGATAGGAATCGCCGCGGTCACA
>JARRLJ010000663.1:0-2619 GCA_037387025.1 Gemmatimonadales bacterium | reverse complement strand
CCACCACATATGTTACCGCGTCTCAAATCTCGACTGCACGCTCGACGAGTGTCGCAGGCTTGGCTTTCAACTGATCGACGACTCCCCACGGCCTGGGGCAGAGGGCAGACGGGTCGCCTTCATTCACCCCAAGGCTGCCGGTGGAATCTTGCTGGAACTCACCGAATAAGTAGCACGGCGGCTAACGGACACCGTTTCCCGAGCAGCGCCGCTCCGGATTTCCTGCCGCCTCAATGTCGACGTTCCGGATCAGCCATTGATCGCCGAACCTGGCCAACGTGAATGGGACAACAGGCGTGCACCCTTTGCGCGTGAGACGAACCCATACGATCTGTTCGTCGTTCGCCGCACGCGCCATCGCGTCGGTTGGCCGCTCGACAATGGCGTACGCCTCATGCTCCAGGTAGATCCGGGTGATTGTCAACCGTTGTTCCAGCGCCTTCGAATCCATCCGGTCGGCTGCCAGCCCCCTCGAGTTGCCCCACAAACCGGCCATGTCCTGCAGGTCATTGTCTCGAACGGCACTGAGGAAAGCGACCACCGTAGCGTCAGGAGTGGCGGGTGCAGGACCGCGCTGGCTCACCTGCGAGCTGCATGATACGGTGAGAGCGGCGAGCGCGGCCCAAGCAGGCGCTTGCGCAATTCGTCGATTTGTCGCGAAGTTCATTCAGTTCGAATCCTATACGTTTCCCAAAAGTGGGGCAAGGCAGCGATGCGCCTGTATGTAAACGTAGATCACGTTGCCACAATAAGACAGGCGAGGATGGCCGACGAACCCACGCCCCAGGAAGCAGCTCTGCTGTGCGAAAGAGGCGGGGCTGACGGCATTACCGTCCACCTGCGGGAGGATCGGAGGCACATCCAGGACCGTGATGTGCGCGCCATCGCGGGCACTATCACCTCGGCGCTGAACCTGGAGCTCGCCTGGGCGTGGGTGGAAAGACCGACCCAAAGCTGATTGACGCCATCGACCGCCTCAACGCTGGGGGCATCACCGTAAGCTTGTTCATCGATCCGAACCTGGCCACGATCGATCGAGCGGCGGAACTGGGTGCTCCAGCGATCGAGCTGCACACTGGCGATTACGCCAACAGTCCCGACTCTTCAGTACCGTTGGAGAGGTTGCGACAGGCTGCTCTCCACGCCAAAGCTGCCGGCCTCGCCGTTCACGCCGGCCATGGTCTCACGTACGTCAACGTTCAGCCGGTTGCTGCCATTACGGAGGTGGAAGAGCTCAATATCGGACACACCATCGTGAGCCGCAGCATCACAGTCGGAATGGAGGAAGCTGTCCGCGAAATGCGCTCCCTCGTTGACTCGGCTCGTTGACCGAGTAGAAGGGCAACCGTAGCTTAGCTTGGACATGAGATCGAAATCATGAGCGCCCGAATGGGGTTGAAAGAATTCTTCGCGATGGAGGCGAGCGAGTATCTCGAGCGCCTCGATGGTGTGGTTTCGGCTCAGGGTGAACCTGACCGAGAGGAATTCGTCCGGCTTGCGCGGGCTCTGCGAGGATCGGCCTTGATGGCCAATGAGCAGCAGATCGGTGAAGTGGCGGCCGGTTTGGAGAATCTGGCTCGGGCAGTGCGCGAGGAACGCGTGGCCTGGGATGCCAGTACTAAGCAGATCGCCATAAGCGGCGTTGACGAACTCAAGATCCTCGTTCGAGCGGTGGGTGAATGGACCGCGGAGACCGAAGCCAAGGCCGGTAGGATAGCCAACGTGTTGAATAGCGCCGCAGGAAGTACCACAGCGGAACCGGCACCCAAGGAGGAAGGCCTCGATTCAGGAACTCGCGCGTTCATAGCCCGTGAAAGCGCAACGGTTGCCAGCACACTCAACCAGATCGGGAAGTTGCTGCACCGAGAACAGCCAAAGCCGGAGCAGCTGGAAGAAGTGGCGAAGGTCATACAGCCGCTGCTCGGACTCGCTTCCCTCCCTGATCTCTCGCCGGTACCGGAGGTCCTGGACGGTGTTGAGCGCGCGATCGCCGTTGCTAAACGCGAGGTCGATGACCCGGCCAGCCTGGCGTCGCTGTTCGATGCGGCCGCGAGGGCCCTGACCAACGCGGCGCAGGAAATCACGGCCTCCGGAGCGGCACGGCCCGATTCACCAGAGGCCCGTGAATTCGCCCGTCGCTTTGGAGCCATGTTGGACATCGCAGGTGAAGTCGTCCCGATCCAGAATCTCTACTACGACGATCCCGGTCCGCACATCCTCTCTGCGGGTACCCAGACTGCTGCCCCGGGGCGGCTGGCAAAGCTGGAGCTAGTGGCACACGGGGAGCACCTCAAGCAGGCTGCCGACGAGTTGGAGCGCGCCCAATGGGATACCCAACGGGAAATGAGGGCGCTGGCACTGACCTCCACCTTCCGGTCGCTGATGGTCACCGGTGGAAGTCCGCTGGAGAATGCCGTTGCACGATTCGCACGCGAGGCGAGTGCAGCGTTGACCAGAGGGGCTCCACTAGCCCACACCAAGAAGTTCGCGGCGTATCTGCGCGAGGCGGGCGCGGTGCTGAGTGCCTCGTCGGGCGGAGCGGAGCATCGGATGGTGGACATGCTCTCCGGTATTAGTAACGCAATCAGTGGAATACCGGCCGCCCCGGAACCAGCGCCA
>JARRLJ010000662.1:0-2817 GCA_037387025.1 Gemmatimonadales bacterium | reverse complement strand
GTGGCCAAAAAGGGAAAGAATCGGAAGAAAGCCAGTGACTACCCGGCTTTCTCTGATTTGCCCTGTGGGGGGCTCGCGCCGCGACGAATCAGCCGTCGCCTTTCGGGTCCACGTACACCGTCACGTCCACGTCGTCGAGCACGATCAGTTGTTGCGCCGGTTCGAGGCGTCGTACGCAATCCAACCATCGAGGATGATCAAGGATGTGCCATTCCCCAACTGCCGACTATCGGCGCAATCACCCGCACCGGTCGCGCCAACGAACCGTCCCGTGCCGCCGACTATGCTCCAGGTGCAGAACAGGTTTGCATTGGGGGGCGGGGGGTCGAAACTGCCCGATCCCTCGAATTCAGCCCAAATCTGGTCACCGTTTGCCGCCGTTATCGTGATTTCGCCGAGTGTCAGCGACAGCGTCGCAAAGTCGATGCAATCGCTCTCCGTTTCGTTGAGCCGACCCAAGTGCAGGCCATGCCCTTGGCCAGTAGCCGACGCTGCTGCGTTCGTCGGTCCGGTCGGACATCGGGCGGGATATCCTGCGTCTCCAGGCAGCAAAAGGGTGGGCGTGATAATGAAAGTTGCGCGGAACGGTACGGGCCTTGGCGCCTGTGTTAGCGCGGCCGGAGCAAGGACCTCAGGGGCAGATGCAGCCCGGCTGTCGTCGGTTGTGGTGCCGAGCGGAGCATCGGTACAGCCGGAAAGGGTGAGCACAACCAGCGCGGGGAGCGTACAGCGCAGCGAGCGGGACATGCGGACCTCCTTGTTACAGGCAGGCATTCATGATGGGGAATAGGGCCATTGGATCGCAAACATGGTCAGTTCGCACGGGCGCCCGGGCGGTGCCGCGTGTGTGGATGCAACAAACCATAAAGAAGTGACAAACGGCGGATAAGTATGGGCAATTCGAGTGTTGCAGGGCAGTTCAGATCCGCCGGGCCGGGCTGGTGGGAGCCGGGGCCGCTGAGCATCGCGGACATCGTCCAGTGGACCGGGTTCGATCGCGTCATCATCTGGCGCAAGCGAGAGCCTGGCAAGTTCCCGCTCCCGTCTCAGTCCGATCCGCTCCGCTGGGATCCCGATGCTGTGGCTGACTGGCTCGAGGGGCTCACCTGGAGCGAGCGCTCGCCGGCTTGGCAGGAATGGGCCAGGCGGTTCCTGCAGCGAGCTCGGGATCGCGGCGCGACCATCGGGCCGCCGATGCGCCTGGATGTGCTTTGCTGGTGTGGGAGATGTGGGACTACGACGACGAGCACGGGGACGAAGGCATGGATTCACAGACAGAGAACTCAAGATAGAGGGAGCAGAATGGACAAA
Source organism: Gemmatimonadales bacterium (assembly GCA_037387025.1). Taxonomy (GTDB): domain Bacteria; phylum Gemmatimonadota; class Gemmatimonadetes; order Gemmatimonadales; family GWC2-71-9. The sequence goes on along the minus strand of JARRLJ010000662.1, from coordinate 1,506 downwards.
CTGGATCATGAACTGGAGCAGATGCGGGCGGTGATGCACCGCTTAGCTGACGAAGCCTTTGCCGATTGTCCGAGCGAAGCGGCTCGCCAGGCGGTTGGGGATGTGATCGACACAAGCGATGGCTCGGAGCTCGCGATGGCTACGTTGTTCCTTCGTTGGATGGGCGCCGGGATCGATGCTGAAGTTGTGCGATCAGCTCGGGGCTGGGCGAGACTCGACGCGATGCACTAAGGGGCGGCCCCGGAGTACGAGGCCGCCCCGATAGCAGAAAGCCGGAAGGTGAGGGACTGACTTAACTAGCGTCCGCGCAGTATATCACGGCTATAACTGACCAGGTTATCGATGTCGGCGTAAACTCCTGCGCCGTCACCCTCCACGTTGGCTCCCNNNCCCTGTCGCTGCGCTAACAAAGCCAAACGACCGCGTTATAGCTACAGGCGGTGGGTTGTCGGGCCCAGTCTCGGGCGTCACCTGGGCGCCTCCACCCAGGATCACTTTGCCCGGGTCGCACGTTGCCTCAACCGTCTTTGGTGAAGTGTCGTCCGGGTTGGCTTGCGCAATATGCTCCTCGTACCCACTGACGCCGTCGGTACCGTCTTGGCCAGCGGGCCCTTGCATGTTCCAGCTGAATTCCACGTCCATCCCCACACACTCATCCGGCAAGCCGGGTTCGCCAATCAGGTAGACGTTCCCGTGGCCTGGGTTGTAGCAGGCCGTGATAACGCCATTCATCGATGCAGTCGTGGTGAGTTCGGGACTCTTGGCGGATGCCTCGGGCGTGACGGGGTCCAGGTCGGCACAACCGAAGGCGAGAACGGTGGCCAGAGCGGCCGCGAAAGCTGTGGTGAATGGCGCGTGGCGAGAACGATGGCCCGGATGGCCGCGGGTGGAGTTCCGCATGTTACCTCCTTGTTGGTGGGGGATTATCGATGGTAACAACGGTCAGCTGCCGGCAGCAAACTACTTGCCCGAACAGACACCGACCCCTGGATTGGAGGGGTCTCGCGCTGGCTACGCTGTTCCTTAGTCGAATCGGCTCGGGGATCGACGCTGAAGTTGTACGATCAACTCGGGGCTGGGCACGAGTCGACGCGATGCCCTGAGGGGCGGCCCCGAAAGGAACCGCCCCCATTATTTCCGCCCTTCAACATCCACTTGCCACCGTTACTTCACGACGACCTGGCCTTGGGCAAGGTTGTTGGGTGGGAAGCTCCAGGCGGGAACGTCGTGCAATCAACGGAACCGTCAGCGGGAAAACCCCAAAACGAGAAACTAATCTGATCCGGTGCATCATTGGCTGAGGTGCCGTGGTCGACGACCGATGTCAGGAAAAAAGTGCCCTCAGCACCGCCTGCGAATCCGCTGCCCTGAGTGACGATCCCCCCGACGATCGCTTGGTTGCCGACGACCTCAAGACAGGTAGGAGTGCCATGATAGCGTCCGGCCTGAGCACCGAACGCGTCCTGCATCTGTCCCTTCACGCTGCCGTCGGCGAACGCATCCGCC
>JARRLJ010000661.1:0-2580 GCA_037387025.1 Gemmatimonadales bacterium | reverse complement strand
CCTGCGTATTCCGGGGCAACGCGATCGCTGATTCCAACGTAAGGCGATCAAGGATTCCAAATCAAGGCGATCGCTGATTCCGGGCATCGTGATCACGGATTCCGGGCATCGTGATCACGGATTCCGGGCATGGCGATCACATGTCTGGGTCGCTCATCGATAGCAAATTCACGGCAATCTGGGTCGTTCGAGAAGGAGGACGACCCGGTAATGGCAGCTAAGAGGTTATCGATGAGGAAGATACGCGAGATTCTGAGACTGAAGCACGAGCGAGGCTATACCCACCGGACGATTGCCCAGGCGGTGCACGTTGGTGCGGGGACGGTGGGTGAGTATCTGGCGAAGGCGAAGGCCATGGGGCTCGGCTGGCCGTTGCCGGAGGAAGTCGGCGACGCGGAGCTCGAGCAGATTCTGTTTCCACGGCCGTCGACGTCCTCCGAGAGGCGACTTCCGGACTTCGCGGCGATGCACGAGGAGCTTCAGCGGCACCGCGAGCTGACGCTGTTACAGCTGTGGGTGGAGTACGCGGAGGACAACCCACGGGCGTATCGCTACAGCCGGTACTGCGAGCTGTACAAGCGCTGGAAGAAGAAACTGAAGCCGACGATGCGTCAGCGCCATCGTGCGGGCGAGAAGACGTTCGTGGACTTCTCGGGCAAGCGGCCCCATATCGTCGATCCCGCGACAGGCGAGCTTCATCCTGTGGAGCTTTTCGTCGGAGCACTGGGAGCGAGCAACTACACGTACGCGGAAGCGACGGAGGATCAGTCGCTGGAGTCGTGGGTCAGCGCTCATGAGCGGATGGGGACGTACTTCAAGGGCAGCACGGAGATCTGGGTGCCGGACAACCTGAAGAGCGGAGTGGAGTGGGATCCCCGCGCGCGTCGGCAAACCGAAGGACAAGGCGAAGGTGGAGTCGGCAGTTCAGGTCGCGCAGCGTTGGATACTTGCAGTGCTGCGCCATCACAGGTTCTTCAGCTTAGCGGAGTTGAACGAGGCTATCCGCGAGCAGTTGGAGAGGCTGAACGCACGGCCAATGCAGAGACTCGGCGCGAGTCGTCGTGAACTGTACGAGCGTGTGGACCTGCCTGCGTTGAAACCGCTGCCTGTCGAGCGCTACGAGCTCGCCACGTGGAAGCGGTGCCGGGTGAACATCGACTACCACGTGGAAGTGGACGGCTCTCACTACAGCGTTCCCTACCAGCTGATTGACGAGCAGGTCGAGATTCGCACGACGACGTCGACGGTGGAGATCATGTTCAAGGACAAGCGTGTGGCCTCGCATCGCCGGAAAAAGGCTCGAGGGGAGCTCGTCACCAACCCTGAGCACAGGCCGGACTCTCACCGGCGCCACCTTGAGTGGACGCCGTTGCGACTGACTCACTGGGCGAGGCAAAACGGTCCCGCGACGGGCAAGCTCGTCTCAGAGATCCTCAAACGGCGGCCCCACCCCGAACAAGGCTTTCGCGCGAGCTTGGGTCTGATGCGTCTCGGTCGACGCTTCACCGGCGAAAGGCTCGAAGCCGCGTGTCGGCGAGCTCTCGCCCTGAGCTCGTATAGCTATCGCACTGTGAAAAACATCCTTTCGGCCGGTCTGGACCGCGTCGTACTCGAAGATGACGCCGAATCGAGACCACGTCCGGCGCACGAGAACATCCGCGGCGCGGAGTACTACGACGCGGGAGACGCGCGATGCTGACACAGGAAACCATCGAGAAGATGAATGCGATGAAGTTGTTCGGCATGGTCGCGGCGTTCGACAACCAGCTCAGCTCGAACGAGTACGAGGAGTTAAGCTTCGAAGAGCGTGTCGGAATCCTCGTCGATGCCGAGTGGACCGATCGCGAACGGCGCAAACTCGCACGTCGCCTCAAAGCCGCCAAGCTCCGCTATCCGGCTTCTTTGGAGAACGTGAACTTCCAGGCGCCGCGCGGCTTGAACCGTCAGCAGATCCTCACCCTGGGAAACAGCCGTTGGATCGCCGAGCAGCACAACCTTCTCATCACTGGACCGACGGGGATCGGCAAGTCGTTTCTCGCTTGTGCCTTCGTCGAGCGCGCCTGTCGCCGAGGCTTCACCGCCTACTATGTTCGGGCTTCACGCCTCGCTCATGAGCTTGCCGTTGCCCGTGGCGACGGCTCCTACGCTCGGCTGTTGAGCCGGCTCGCCAAGCTGGACCTGCTCGCCATTGATGACTGGCTTCTTCACCCGCTCAAGGATGCCGAGAGGCGAGACGTTATGGAGGTCATCGAAGACAGGGCCGAACGTGGCTCAACGCTCATCGCCGCCCAGCTTCCCGTCAAACAATGGCACACTGCCATCGGCGACCCCAACCACGCCGATGCGATCTGCGACCGGCTCCTCCACCGTGCCCATCGCATCACCCTCAAGGGCGCTTCGCTTCGCAAGACCAAGGCCGCGCCCAAGACCTCGGAGGAGAAGGCTTGAACTTCGGCACCGCGGTTGGGCGCTGGCTCCGGGAGCGGGAAGGGGGCTTCGCTTCGTTCATTAGGCCCGCTACCTACGCCACCGCCCAACCGCGCCTTGTCCTTGCACCGAGACTGGGATAGCTTCTCAATC
>JARRLJ010000660.1:0-4226 GCA_037387025.1 Gemmatimonadales bacterium | reverse complement strand
GGATTCCCTATGTTGGTTGGTTCTGCCCCTCCGCTCTCCAACAGGCGGATGATCCCTTCAATTTCATCGTCCACATAGCAGAACGATCGTGTCTGGGAACCGTCACCGTATATCGTAAGTGGCTCGCCATGCAGCGCTTGCACTATGAAATTGGAGACGACACGGCCGTCATTGGGCCTCATTCTCGGTCCGTATGTGTTGAAGATCCTGACAATGCGAGTGTCGAGCCCGTGATATCGATGGTAGGCCATCGTCATGGCCTCCCCGAACCGCTTGGCTTCGTCGTACACGCCGCGTGGTCCCACCGGATTCACGTGGCCCCAATACGACTCGGGCTGCGGATGCACCTGCGGATCGCCATAAGTCTCCGACGTACTGGCAAGCCGTAGGTGCTCGACATTCGATAGAGCCCCAGTGATCATGTTGTCCATTCCAATCACATCGTACCCGTCCCCGACCAGCCTTTCGCACAAGTGAGACCCCAGGAACCCGGCTGCCCCCGTCACAAGCGCCCTCATCTTACGACGGTCTTCCTATGCTGGCATACTTGAAGCCACGCTCCGCCATTCGCCGGGGGTCATACAGATTCCTGGCGTCAACGATGATCCGCTGCTTCATGAGCGATGACATGCGCCGGAAGTCCGGATTCCGGAACGAAAGCCACTCTGTTACAATCGCCAGAGCATCGGCGCCTTCGAGAGAATCGTAAGCATTGGCGAAGTATCCGATTCTGTCACCGAATATCGCTCTCGCTGTATCTCTGGCTTGAGGATCATGTGCCCGCACCGTAGCGCCGACCTCTAGCAGACCCTCGATCAGCTTGATAGAGGGGCTCTCCCGCATATCATCGGTCTGAGCCTTGAACGCTAGACCCCAGACGGCAATCGTGCTGGCGGCCAGGCGATCCTGCAGAATATCGCGCAGTTTCTTGAACAGCATGCCCTTCTGCCGTTCATTTGCATCTTGCACTGACTTGACGACTTGGAGCGACACACCCGCTTCCTCTGCCGTCTGTATCAAAGCCCTGACATCCTTCGGGAAACACGATCCACCATACCCCGGTCCGGGAAAGAGGAAGTGCTTTCCAATCCGCGGATCGCTGGAGATGCCCTGACGCACATGAGTCACGTCCGCCCCCACATGTTCACACAGCTCGGCAATCTGGTTCATGAACGAAATGCGCGTGGCGAGCATGGCATTCGCAGCATACTTGGTCAGCTCTGCGGATGTCACGTCCATTACGATCAGTGGATTTCCGGTGCGGACGAAGGGCGCGTAGAGATCACCCAACACAGTCGCGGCTCGCTCCGAGTCAGCGCCGACCACTATCCTGTCCGGCTTCATGAAATCGTCGACTGCAGCACCCTCTTTTAGGAACTCTGGATTGCTGCAGACTTCGAAATCCATAGAAGTCCGTTCGGCTATGGTGGAGCGGACCTTGTCCGCCGTTCCCACCGGCACGGTGCTCTTGGTCACGACCACCTTCGAATCATTCATGTGGTCACCGATGGTACGGGCGACGGCCAGAACATGCTGTAGATCAGCTGATCCGTCTTCGTCGGGCGGTGTGCCCACTGCTATGAATATCACTTCGGATTTCTCTACCGCTTCTCCTACATTCGTCGTGACGCTGAGACGGCCCTCTTCAGTATTCCTGGCCCGGTTCGTAGATAGGTATGTGACCGTCGTTCAACTGGTTGATCTTCTTCTCATCGATATCTGCACAAATCACGTCATTCCCCGTCTCGGCCAAACCGGCACCGACAACCAGCCCCACGTAACCGGTGCCCACCACTGCAACCCTCACGTTTCCCTCCGTCTCTTTAGAGCGTTCCTGGTATCGACTATCTGGCGCGCATGCTTGTCAATACTGCTGTAGTCAATGCTGCTGTGGTCAGTCACTATCACAACGCAGTCCGATCGTCCGATTTCCTCAGCTGTCAGAGGTACCGAGTGACGCGTCACGCCATCATCCTCGACCTCTGGAACGTAGGGATCGTGGTAACTGACAGAGGCACCCTGCTGCTGCAGTAGCCGGACAATGTCCATGGCCGGGCTCTCACGCATGTCGTCTATGTCAGGCTTGTACGCAACGCCGATAACCAGCACGCGAGCACCCCTGATAGCCTTGGAATCTTCGTTCAGTCTCTCCGCAACCTTTCGCACCCAAAACGCAGGCATTTCGGAGTTGACCTCGCTTGCCACGTCGATGAAGCGCGTCCGGTAGTTAAGCCCGCGCATCTTCCACGCGAGGTAGTGCGGATCTATCGGTATACAATGGCCGCCGAGGCCAGGACCCGGAGTGAACCGCATGAAGCCGAATGGTTTCGTGGCGGCCGCCTCAATCACCTCCCACACGTCGACACCCAACTTGTCACACACAATGGCCATCTCATTGACCAGGCCGATGTTTATGCTCCGGAACGTGTTCTCGAGCAGCTTGACCAACTCTGCTGCTTCCGGAGACGAGACCGGGACCAGCTCATCAAACGCGGGATCATAGAGCGCCATGACCACCTGTCGGCAGGCTTCCGTTATGCCGCCAACGACCTTCGGAGTGTTGCGGGTTTGCCAGGTCGGGTTCCCCGGATCCACTCTCTCAGGACTGAACGCGAGGAACACATCCTTACCCACCTCCAGTCCCCGCCCCTGAAGCTTGGGCAGCAACAGTTCTCTTGTGGTACCCGGATACGTCGTGCTCTCCAAGACAACGACTTGCCCCGCCCTTACCGTTTGTGACACGGACTCGGCGGCGGCAATGACGTAGGAGACGTCCGGATCCTTCGTCTTCGAAAGAGGAGTCGGCACGCATATGCTGATCACGTCCACCTCACCCAGCCGTTCCATCGCGCTCGTCGCCTCGATGTGTCCCTCAGCAACGAGTTCCGACAGTCGCTCGGAGGACACGTCCTGCACGTGGGAGTTTCCCTCGTTCACCCCAGTGACCACTCTCTGGCTCAGGTCGAACCCGAGCACCTTATAGCCGGCATTGGCTAGTTCAACTGCCAATGGAAGTCCAACGTATCCCAGGCCGACCACTCCGAAGAGGGCAGACCGATTCCCTGCCTTTTCAATCAGCTCCGACCTGATGTCCATAGATCTAGACCAATTGTTCAGATGAAAGCGTGATGGTGGCACCGCCAGCAGCAAGCGATTCCGACGCAGCCTCGAGAACCCGGACCACCGCCACACCATTCGCAGCGGGCGGCTCAGCATTAGGTACTCGCGGAATCGAGATGTCACCCTCACGTACGGCGAGACTCTCTCCATACGATGTGTAGTCAGGGGGTCGGTCTACTCCCTTGTCGTAGATCTTCAGTTTCTCACGACTCTGCATGTCATCGAAGACGACCATCTTGTCTGCTCCAACCACGGTAAGCCGTCGTTCCTTGTGAGGATCGAGCCAGGACATCTGCACATGTGCCATGACGCCTGATGGGAACTCCATGGTCATGAACACGACATCCTCGATTCCCGGCTGGATATAGCTCTTCCCGTGCGCCGAAACCCGAGACGGCATTGACCCCAGCAACTCCAGGGCCACGGCAGTGTCGTGCGGCCCAAAGCTCCACAGTGCGTTCTCATCCGGTCGCACCTGCCCCAGATTGACCCGCTGGCTATAGAGGTAATAGAGCTCGCCGAGTTCGCCGCCGTCGACGAGTCGTTTCAGCCTCTCCACCGCGGGGTGAAACAGGAGCAAATGCCCCACGACCACCGGAATCCGCTTCGCTTCCGCGATCCCCGCTACAGATTCGGCGTCTCGAACAGAGAGGGTGAACGGCTTTTCCACCAACATCGGCATCCCGCGGTCTATGGCCAGCAATGCCAGAGGGGCATGGCTTGCGGCCGGCGTGGCTATAACCACCGCTTCAGCCAGGTCCAGCGCCTCAGCGGGATCGGACGTCACTTTGACCGCAGGGTACTGACGTTGAGTCACCGTACAACGGGATTCATCGATGTCACACACGGCAACTAGGTCGGCCTCGGGTAGGTTGGCGAGGTTCCGAACGTGGTTTCGTCCCCAGCTACCGGCGCCGATCACCGCCACGCGAATTCTGTTCACGCGCAAAACTCCAAGATGGCGTCAATTACTCTGGTTTGTTGGTCCGCTGAAAGCTCCGGGTATACAGGCAGTGATAGGACTTGCTCGCAGGCTTCTTCAGCCGCTGGAAACTGCCCAGCCGAATATCCTAGGTCCGCAAAACACGGCTGGAGGTGTAGCGCCC
>JARRLJ010000659.1:0-4318 GCA_037387025.1 Gemmatimonadales bacterium | reverse complement strand
GGGAAGGGTGTCGCGACCGCCGCCGGCGCTGTGTTGGCTTTGGCTCCCGCAGCTCTTGGCATCAGCGCCTTCGTCTGGATAGCAGTGCTTGTCGCTACCGGCTATGTGTCGCTCGCATCAATGCTCGGCGCAATCGTGTTTCCCATCGCCGTACGACTACTAGACCCAGGAAACGCGTACACCTTGGGTGTCGGCGTATTACTCGCGGTCTTCATCAGCGTCACGCACAGATCGAACATCAAGCGGCTCCTCGCCGGCGAGGAGAATCGTTTCGGCCGGAGAAGAAAGGCGGCCTAGGGTGGACGTTGCGGTTGTCGGCGCCGGAAGTTGGGGTACCACCCTGAGCAATCTCCTGGCTAGCGGCGGTCATCGAGTCCGCATCTGGGCCCGCGAGGCGGACGTGGTCGAGTCGATCAACCGCGAGCATGTGAACGAGATCTTCCTTCCCGGGTCAAAACTGATCGACACGATAATCGCATACGACGACGTAGCAGAAGCAGTGAAGGGTGCCGAGATGGTGGTATCTGCTACTCCGTCACACGCTGTACGTGAGATCAGTGCAACCGTGTTCGCTTCCCTGAATGGCGCATTGCCGGTGATCGTGAGCGTCACGAAGGGGATCGAAACCGACACTCACAAGCTCATGACCGAGGTGATTGCTGAGACTATGCCGGGCCTCAGAACGGTGGCGCTTTCCGGTCCGAGTTTTGCCCAGGAAGTTTTCGAGCGGCGACCCACGGCGGTGGTGGCGGCGGGACTAGACGTGAGCGCCGCGGAGTTGGCCCAGAGCGTGTTCTCTACCGGCTATTTCCGCGTCTATACGAGTAGAGATCCCTACGGAGTCCAACTCGGGGGCGCGCTCAAGAACGTGATCGCCATTGCTGCCGGGATGCTCGACGGGCTGGGGTTAGGGCACAATGCGAGAGCGGCACTCATAACGCGTGGTGTGGCAGAGATGACGCGGCTGGGAGTGGCGCAGGGCTGCAACCCGATGACCCTCTCCGGACTGGCGGGTATGGGGGATACCATCCTCACGGCCCTGGGAGCGCTAAGGGTGGAGCTGCCCATTGCCCAGGAAGTGGGCAACGTTTTGTTCGAGGGTAAAGAGCTGAGGCAGGCCGTGACCGACCTGATGGAACGAGAACTCAAACCGGAGCACTGGGAGTGACGGCATCGCGACCGGTACAGGAGTACTTCTCGATAGGCGATGTGTGCCAATTGACAGACCTGAAACCGCATGTGTTGCGGTACTGGGAGAGCCAGTTTCGTTTCTTGAACCCGGTAAAGAACCGTTCAGGAAATCGCGTCTACCAGCGCCGTGAGATCGAACTGATAATGCTGGTGAAGCATCTCCTGTACACCGAGAAGTTCACAATTGAGGGAGCCCGCAAGAGGATCGAGCAATACCGTCGGACGGGAGTCCTGAAGACGGAAGCGCGCTTCGCGCTGCAGCACGAGACGGTGGAGAACCTGACCCACGAACTCAGAGACATCCTGAACATCATCGACGGAAAAGCGCCGGTTGAGAATCCTGATCACTAACGACGATGGCATTCATGCGCGCGGCCTCGAGACGCTCGCACGTGTTTGTCGCGCTGTAGGTCAAGTAGTAGTCGTAGCCCCCGATAGAGAGCAGAGTGGTGCCAGCCACTCACTGACGTTGCATCGTCCGTTGCGGCCCATGCGGCGCTCTGATGACGCTTTCCAGGTCGATGGCACGCCCACTGACTGCGTGCTGCTGGCGCTGGGGCAGCTGCTGGCGGACAAACCCGATTTCGTCTTCTCCGGTATCAATCACGGTCCCAACATGGGGGAAGACGTACTGTACTCGGGCACGGTGGCGGCAGCCATGGAAGGTCTATCGCTGGGTATTCCCGGTGTTGCCATCTCCCTGGCGGGAGGCAACTTGGATGTGCTGGAGAGCCACCAAGAATGGCTCGTGAAGCTGGTAACTCGTATTCTTAAGGTCGACGATTTCCCGCGTGAGACATTACTGAACATCAACATCCCGGCCATCCCGGGTGACGAGATCCGAGGAATTCGTACGACGACACTTGGCAAGCGCGTTTATTCAGAGTCGATCGTTCAGACCAAGGACCCGTGGGAACGGACAGTCTATTGGATCGGTGGGGGGCAGTCATCCTGGTCGGGGAGAGAGGACAGCGATTTCCGAGCAGTGCGAGAAGGTTATGTGTCAGTTACGCCGCTCCACCTCGATCTGACGAACTACACATTGTTGGAAGACGTACGCCGATGGAATCTGGGGGATTGAGCGACAGTTACGGCGGTTATCGGGCGCAGCTGTTGGAGCGACTCCGCTCCAATGGCACAACGGATATGGCCGTGCTGAGGGCCTTTGCCGAGACGCCGCGCCACCTGTTTGTGCCGGAGGCGTTCCGGAACCGGGCTTACGACGACGTGTCCCTACCGATCGGCAACGGTCAGACAATCTCCCAACCGAGTACGCAGGCACGTTACCTGGAAGCACTGCAGCTGGAGGGCCGGGAGCGGGTCCTGGAGGTCGGTACCGGATCCGGCTACCAGGCGGCCTTGCTATGCAAACTGGCAGACGAAGTCGTGTCCGTGGAACGGGTGCCGGAACTGGCGGAGCAGGCCAGGAGCGCTCTGGCCCGTGCTGGTGCGAAGGAGGTGACGGTGGTGGTAGGGGACGGCACGCTGGGTTGGGCGCCTAGGGCCCCTTATGAGGGTATCGTGGTTGCGGCTGCCTCACCGGAGGTGCCCCAACCCCTTGTAAGGAGTCAGGAACTCTACCGGGTTCGGAGGGAGGGCGACGATCTGGTAGAGGAGGTCTTGGGACCAGCTCAATTCGTGCGCCTCGTTGGTCGCCATGGATTCCCTGCCGAATCGGACGCCGAAGCCCAATGCTAGAGACGCTCGTCAACGGCCTGACAGAGATCATCTTCAAGCTGGGCTACCTAGGCATAACGCTGCTCATGGCTCTGGAATCGTCGTTCGTGCCGTTCCCCAGCGAAGTGGTATTGCCCCCGGCCGGGTACCTTGCGGCGCAGGGACGAATGAATGCCCCACTCGCCTTAGCGGCGGGGCTTACCGGGAGTCTGATCGGCGCTTTGGTGAATTATTGCCTGGCCGCCAAGCTAGGGCGCCCTCTGCTTCACCGCTATGGCAAGTACTTCCTGATCAAGGAGAAGTCGCTCGACCGTGCCGAGGATTTCTTTCGGAGGCACGGCGAGATAAGCATGTTCATAGGTCGACTGATTCCCGTGATTCGCCAACTGATAAGCCTGCCTGCCGGCTTTGCCCGGATGAGGTTGGGACTGTTTGTGTTCTACACGGCTCTGGGGGCGGGTATATGGTGCACGATTCTAACCTATATCGGCTGGTATGTGGGGCGAAACGCAGAGATGCTTGCCAGCTTCGACGAATTGATACGCGATCCCCAGGTCCACCGATACAGCTCTCGGGCCGGGATGGCCCTGATCCCGCTCGTCCTGCTCACCGTGGCGATTTACGTTTGGTTCCAGCGCCGCAAGGGCAGGGAGGCCAGGCAGCACGAGGCCACGGGCGTCAGGGGCAGACAGGACGGTACGTCGGCGTGAGCGTGGGACCGGCTGCGGCCCGTTGGCTCATTTCCGGACGGGTCCAAGGTGTGGGGTTCCGCTGGTTCGTCTTGCGCGAGGCCGAAAAGCTGGGCGTGCAGGGGTGTGCGAGCAACTGGCCTGACGGAAAAGTGGAGGTCGTGGGGGTCGCTGATCAACCAATTCTGGCCGAATTCGAGCGCGCTCTCGCCACCGGTCCCATGATGGCACGTGTTGATAATGTGGAAAAGGTCGATCTTTCACATGATGTGCCTGCATATAAATCGTTTTCAATAAGGTAGTTAAAGAGAGGCAACAATCCCTCCACCGCCTCATGTTGTTTCTTAAGACTGGTCCTGAAAGCACCGTATCATGAGGAATCTCATCCGCACCCCTTCTCGCGCGCGCTGGCGGGAAAACGGCCCCGGGAGGGTCTCGCAGCGGCCTCTTAAGCGACCATCGGACGCTGAAAGAACGACCCGCAGGAGTTGGATCGGCAGGTTCTTGTAGTTAGCTTTTCCCGTCTGAATTGCCCCTGTAGCTCAGTTGGATAGAGCAGCGGTTTCCTAAACCGTTGGCCGGGTGTTCGAGTCACCACAGGGGCATTGGAAGACGTTTCGCGGGAGACCTTCTGTGAGGTCCTGCGACCCTGAAATGCGGAAGAGAACGGTCAGCGTGACTACACCAAAACCAGTTGAAAAGCACGATCCAGTCGAACAGTTTCTGAACTGGCTCAATACAAATCGGAGAAGTCTGCTTGC
>JARRLJ010000658.1:0-2664 GCA_037387025.1 Gemmatimonadales bacterium | reverse complement strand
CTCACGCGGGTCACGTTGTAACTGTCACCGCGTATCACCCGCACCCCACCACATCTTGGCATCTCGCGGACACGTCCCGAGACGTGGGGTCAGACACCCCATGCTTAGCGCGGTACATGCGCACCTCTACTCGGGACATCACTCTCACCAAGGGTTGGTTATGTACACTGCCAACGTCAGGCGGACGTTAACAGCCGCCGGTCTCATCGGACTCGTCGCGACCTTGCCTGCTTGCGACATCATTCCGGGGACCGGGCCGGACAGCAACACCCAGTACCAGTTCTTCAGCGAAGTAACCGTTCCCGAATTCGAGCAGCTGATTCAAGACGGCTCGGCCAGGGTCGAAGTTCTGGTCTCCGAAGACGGATTGGTTGCACGGGAGGTGGAGGTGCGTAGCGGCGCTTCACTCGAAGACGAGGAGGAAGTTGTAAGTCGGGTTGCATCAATTAGTGCCGAAGGGGACGCCAAATACCTCATGCTGGAGTTGGGAAGCCTCGTGATCGATTTCAACGAGGAGACCGCCTTCCGCAACGGCGACGACGAGATGAGCTTGGAGCAGTTTGTGGGTCACGTGGCGGAATCCGTAGCATTCGACGAGGCCCCCACCATAAAAGCCGAGCGTGGCCCACGCGATTTGCCGCAGGAGCCAGATGACACTGCGTTTACGGCGCGCAGAATCTCGTTGATCGGCAATGAGCACTCACCGAGAATCGACATAAACGTCGATCCCGACAATCTGTTGCTGAACGACAGCCCACCACCCGACGGCTGGGTCCACGTGCTCGGACTCATGATCGAGTTACGCGCCAGCGAGGGAATAACCCAGATACATGCTGAACGCGACAATCTCGAGAAGAAAGAGTTCGAAGGCAGGGTGAAGTCCGTGGGCGCCGACTTCACAACGTTCACACTGGAAAACAACACAGTGGTACGTATCGTAGACGACACGAGGATATCCTACGAACAAGGCGACGAGCACCGACTCGGTTCGTTAGAACACGTAGCCGCAGCTCTCGAGGAGGGTGAGGAAGTCTTCTCGGCAGGTTATGGTATCGTCGAGAGCCACGAGCCACTGCAGTTGGCAGCCGTGCATGTCGTATTCGAATTGGCTGCGCCCAAGTTGGAAGGTTTCGAGGGTTACATTGACTCGGTGGACGTGACTGCCGGGACTCTGGTGCTCTCAAATGGTCGCGTGATCGAGGTAACAGACCGTACAGACATCAAATACGAAGCCGAATCGGACCTGTATCTCACCTCTCTCGCAGCCGTCGAAGAGGCGCTGAATGCTGGCGAGAATATCGTAACGTGGGGCGAAGGAGATATCGTAGCCGAAGAGCCTCTGACGATTCGCGCGGCATGCATCGTCCTCAAGCTCGTACCACCGCCAACGGAGCACTTCGAAGGCGCAGTCGCCACAGTAAATGAGGCAGAGCGAGTCATCACTCTAGCCAATGGCATCGTAGTACTCATAAGCGACGACACGGAGTTCAAGCAGGACGAAGGTTACTTCACCTCTTTCAGCGCAGTCGTTGAGGCTTTCATAGCTGGTGAGGACCTAGTGGGATGGGGTGAAGGTGTCGTGGAAAGCGAGAATCCACTGACTATCAGTGCGGGATTTGCTGCGTTCAAGATTGCGCCACCGCCACTGGAGAGTTTCGAGGGGTGACGAACACCGGCTACCTTCACTCCACGCGGTGGCGGATGCCATTGACACCGAAACAACGGTGTACGCCGCGGGAGAGGGTGTCCTGAAGGGCGATGGTCCTCTGCAGATAGAAGCGAAACGGATTGTGTTTGAGATCTAAGACGGGGAGCGGGTAAGCAGAGAGCGGTGGGCAGCACATTTGCCCGCCGCTTTCCGCTATCCACTACCTCGGAGTAGCGTCTGGTAGTCCGCCATCGACCGGAATGGTTGCCCCTGTGGTGGGCGTCTGGCGGGTAGCGAAGAACATTACTGCATTGGCGACGTGCTCCGCGGTTACCTTGGCTTTGAGCAGGTTGCGATTACGGTAGTACTCCTCCAGGCCTTCCTCATCCAGGCCACGTGCCCGCATCCGGTCCGGGCCTACTTCTGCCCAGAGACCCGATTTGCGTTCCCCGTGCCCGAACACGGCGTCGGGCGCCACCATGTTGACCCTGACGCCGATCTCGGCGAATTCCTGGCTCGCTATGCGCGCCAACTGATGGGATGCCGCTTTGGTGGCGCTGTATGCACCAAACCCAGCTCCCGGAGCAAACACGTTCTTGGTGGACACGACAACGACATCTCCACCGGTGGCCTGCCGGCCAAAAAGCTGAGCAGCCTCACGCAACATGAGGAGAGTACCCTCTACATTCACTCGCTCCAGCCGCCGAAAATCCTCCAACTCCATGTCTCCCAGAGATGAAACGAGCGCCAGCCCGGCATTCACTACCAACAAATCCATGCCACCCCACTCGTCGATTACCCTTTCGAAGCCTTCTGTCACGGACTCCTCTCGTGTTACGTCGAGCGGCACGCGCAACACACGGCCTCCGTACTCGCCGTGGAATTCCTCCCACAGGCTATCCAGATTGGCACCGGCCAGATCAGTAACTGCCACGTGACACCCTTCCTGGAGCAACCGCTGGCAGATTCCAGAACCGATCGCACCTGCCGCGCCCGTAACAACGGCCACGGTTCCG
>JARRLJ010000657.1:0-3172 GCA_037387025.1 Gemmatimonadales bacterium | reverse complement strand
CCGAGGCGCACAAGGACGTGTTGTCGTACACGTTCCCAGCAGCTTCGAAGTTGCTAGCGAGAGACGAGAAGCCAAACTGCAGTATCTGGGCTTCGAGGTCCGGGTCGCTCAGGTCCAACGAAAGCGAGTAAGTACCCCAGTCGACCGGGAGATTGCTCGTATCGAACGTGACGTCGTTGGTCGTGAAGAAGCTACCGTCGGGTTCCCGCTTCCGCGTACGGATGAACGCTTGAGCGGTCGTGGCGCCCTCCATGTTGCCGCGTTTGGCGTCGAAGGTGAATTCATAGACCTGGCCGATCAGTGCCGTGGAGATCGGATTGATTTCGCGGAAGACAATGGTGTCGACCCGGTCGGTTCCGTTGCCGTGACCTTGCGGGTCCGTCGTGTCCAGGGCGCAGCACTCGTAGTCGCTGGTGACGACGAGTTGCTGCGTGCCCTGACGGTGGCCGCCTTCCCCGGAGGCGACCGCCGAGATGGAAGCGGCCTCGGGGTCGGTGGAGTCATTGGGCGCCGGAACCGGAGACGGGGGTTCGTTGGGGTAGCTGAACTTCAGCGTGCCGCTCTCGTCAAACACGTTGCCGAAGAACAGCCAGCCGTCATCCGCCAGCGCTGTGGGGCTGTTCTGGGCGAGCGATTCGAAGTCCTGTTCGTACTCACAGCCACATAGGTTCGGTGGCGGGTCTTGCACGGCTCCGGTTTGACAGCTCTTCTTGGTGGAGCAGTAAACGATCTGGCAGAGCTCGCCCTCGCCACAGTCCGTCGCCGTTTCACATTGCTGCAGGCAAACCAGGACGGGAGGGAGCGGGGCGACGTCAGCTGGATCGGGCGTCCGCGTGACGGTGCAGATCTTCCCATCCGCACATTCGTCTGTGGAGCCCGACCGATGGCAGACCGTGCCCGTTCCCTTGCAGGCGGGCAAGCCGGCGACTCCGAACCAAGCAGCAACCAAGAGTAAGCGCCAGCGCACGACGCGGTGAGCTTGGCACACACGGCTGGCGTGCGAAAGGTCTCCGCGAGCTGCCGGCCCCCCTAGGCGAGTCTCGCCATGACGTCGTCGGTCATCCGGGAAACCACGTCGAGCGCGCCCATGTTTTCCTCGACCTGTTCGACTCGGCTGGCGCCGGTGATGACCGTCGAGACCCTCGGGTTCTTGGCACACCAGGCGATGGCAAGTTGGGCCGGAGTACACCCGAGCTCGCGGGCGACCTCGACCACCTGACGGATCTTGTCCTCGTTCTTCGGGACGAGGATGTGCTCGCGAAGCCATTCGTAGCCTTCGAACGCCGGGCGGCTGCCTTCGGGAACTCCGCCGAGGTACTTGCCCGTCAGTGCCCCGGAAGCGAGCGGGCTCCAGACCGTGGTGCCCATGCCGTATTTCTCAGAGAGCGGAGCGTTTTCCTGCTCGAGCCGGTCGCGCCTGCGCAGGTTGTACTGCGGCTGCTCCATCACCGGGAGCGCTCCGCGATCTCGTACGCTTCCTCGATGGCCTCTGCGGGCCATTCGGACGTTCCCCAGTAAAGGGCCTTTCCCGACGCGACGATGTCGCTCATCGCCCAGACCGTTTCTTCCACGGGCGTGTCCGGGTCGGCACGATGACAAAACAACAGGTCCGCGAAATTCGGCGCTCACCTTGAGCCCGATGGGCTAAGAGAGCGTTCTACGCGAGGACGCCATGGCCCACTTTGGTTCACTTGCGTCCTCGCTCAAGCCAGAGATATCGAGGCGGCAAGGGTTGCGCATGAGGCCGCTGGTCGGCTTCTGCAGGTGCCGGAGCCCGACGCACCGGTCGTCGATCTCAACGAGCAACGGAAGCTCTAGCTCATAACGCCATCGAGACGCAGATATATCCCTCTCAATTGTGAATTAGATACTCTCAGTAGATTCCAGGAAATAAGCGATAGCGTACACGCCTTGCATAATCTCGATACCCCGGTAGCTCTTCCTGAAGAGTTCTATCCTCAAGTGTGGTTCGGATCACAGCTATGACCAACGCCGCCACTGCAGGGATGAGTGTCCACATGGAGTCCAAGGCCATTATTATGCCTGCAAGTGACAGAATGCTCCCAGCATAGCCTGGGTGCCGCACGATCCGATACGGGCCACTATCGCAGACCGAATGTCCCCGATCCATTTGGATATGCACCGTACTAGAGAAAAAGCGGTTCTCTATTAAAGCCCAGGCGGCGAATGCGTACCCAAGCGCGATGAGAACGAGACCGAGAATGTTGAGCCATATCGGGAATAAAGGTGTCCACCCATAGCGGTGATCAAGTCCTGCGACGATGACAAGGGGGAATGAGAGACTTATCGCCATCAGTGGGGCAAGCACTTTATCCCATGGTTTCGCATTCAGAATCTTCCCCGAGGTAGCCCTTTCTACCAGAAGTCCCGGATGCCGCTTTTCTGCCAAGATTCGTCCGCCTATGCCGGCTACAAATATCAGCACGGAAAAGACGGAAAAGACCCAGGCCTGCCACCAGCTAAAATCTCCTCCGCAGACTAGGAGAATCAGTGGGATGAAGAGATACGTGAAGATCAAACCAAACCACAGGCGAGGGCTTGGAGCTTGATTTGTGTTTGGATCAACGGTTTTCGGGCTGATGGTCGACATAAACGCCCTTTCCCGTTCGCGCGCCAGGCGACGTAACATTCAGTACCGCGAAATTCGGCTCTAGCGCGCATGGCGCGGGATGAACAGTGCCCGATCGTGACGGATCAGACACTCCATGCCGTTTCAAAACCCCTTCGTGCCCTTTTGCGATCGACGCTGACCCCGCCGCAATCATTTCGCGGGCTCGTGCAATCGTTGCGTCTAAGGGAATCGAAAATCTGTACAAATTCCGGGCTCTCTCGATGGCACGTGTGATGCTTCCCTTTGGCTCCGTAGCGCTCCGCGCTCGAGCCAATGCGATACGTATGGGTCGCTGACAGGACAGGCCACCGGAGCTCGCAGATGATCAACACCTATCGACGCACCGCCCGGACCTATGCGGAGCTGAACCTGGGTGAGCTCGTCCCGATGGTAAACGCAGTCCCCGATCGCAACGGATCAGACGACTGATGCCGTTTCAAAGCCCTTTCGTGCCCTTTCGCGGAGCACGTTGATCGCGTCGCTCTACCACCACGCCGCGGCCCTCGCCCAAGTTGGTGACATCGCGGCTGCCCGCGTCGC
>JARRLJ010000656.1:1815-3386 GCA_037387025.1 Gemmatimonadales bacterium | reverse complement strand
AACACGGCGCACGATCAGAAGTGGCAGCAGCGCGATTATGGCTAAGGCGAACCGAAGGGCAGCGAAAGTGAATGGTGGCAGGTCCTCCAGCCCGACCTTGATGAACAACCAGGTTGAGCCCCAGATGGCGCTGAGTAACAGCCAAACGAGAATGGGCATCCTCATGATTCGAGCTGCTCCAACATCGAATCGAGATCAGGCTGTTCCCATTTGAACCGATGCGGATCGGTAGCGTCGCGGAGGATCGATAGTATTTCCACTATTTGGTCCTGGTACGCAGCCTCGAACGTTTCGGTGCGAATGGCCGACTCGGCCCAGGCCGAGAGATTCTCCAACGTGATGCGGTCTTCGATGTGCTCTTCCAGCCGTCGCTGCAGTTGTTGCCGGGTCAGCATGAGTCAGGTTGACGACAATCTGCCACAAATCCACCTATTGCAGGCTCTTACAGCAGCAGATAGTATTATGTAACTCAAAGGCTTGCCCGCCCGCTCCGTGTAGAGCGAGGGGGTTTTCTATGGCTGAAACCGGGGCTACCTGTGCGCTGCCTTGCACTCAACGCTTCTTTTGAGCCGCTGACTCTGGTACCTGTCCGTCGTGCCCTACGCTTGGTGCTCGATGGGAAGGCCGAGATCGTCGAGAGTGACGGAGCCCGTGTGATACGAAGTGCCTCCCTGTCGCTTCCGAGGCCGGCCGTCATCAGGTTGGTCAGGTTCGTGCACGTTCCCCGAAAGTTCCGCCGTCAGGTCACCAACACCTTTCTTTTTGCTCGTGATTCCTACCGTTGTCAATACTGTGGGCGAAGTCAGGAGCAATTCAAGTTCCGGGAGTGCCTGACAAGAGACCATTTGGTGCCTCTGTCTCGTGGCGGCACCAACGACTGGAGCAATGTGGTCACCGCTTGTTCAACGTGCAATACGCGGAAGGGTAATAGCCTACCGGCACAGTGCGGCATGTATCCGCTCCATGAACCGACAGAACCTCATTTCGTCTACCTGTCTTGGGCGGTGCGCCGGCTCACGACGGTGCAGTCCAAGTACATAAGTATGTTCTACGGGGCCGACACACTGAGCCAGTTGAAGTTGGCTTGATTCTCCGTGCCCCCAGTGCCGTCAGTGCACTGGAAGTAGACTCGAGGCTGTTCATGCAGGTCACCGCTCTGGAATCTCTCCACTTTCTTTCACCTAGTTGTCAGTAGCGCTATGAAATCTCACACACACTATATGTGGTTTAACACCGAGAAGCGTCAGGAAATCATCGACATTACGAACGAGGTCGCTGAGCAGGTCGTGCAGAGTGGGGTTCAGGAGGGCATGGCGTTGGTGTCAGCGATGCACATAACGGCCTCCGTGTTCGTCAATGACCATGAATCGGGGCTGTGGCGTGACATTCTGAAGTGGCTCGAGGAAACGGTGGCGCCATGGGACCCGGTTCGCTACGATCACAATTTGACCGGCGAGGACAACGGTGCTGCCCATCTGCGCAGCCTGACGATAGGGCATGAGGTGATCGTGCCCATCACGGGCGGCTCGCTCGACTTGGGGCCGTGGCAGCGCATATTCTACGGCGAGTGG
>JARRLJ010000656.1:0-1795 GCA_037387025.1 Gemmatimonadales bacterium | reverse complement strand
CGGCCAATCTTGTTGGTCAATCATGACCTGGGTACCTTAAAAAACTGTGGATGTTTTCGCGAGGATCTAGTTGACGACCTACCGCCTGGCAGACCTGTTCGCGCAGCGCGTTAAGCAGCATCCAAGCCGGGAGTGCCTGGTACTAGGGTCACGCAGGCTCTCATATGAGCAAGTGGACGCTGATGCTACTGCATTGGCTGCGGCCCTTCGCGATCTCGGTATTGAATCAGGCGATCGGGTTGCCGTAGCCCTACCGAACCAACCTGAGTGGGTTGTCTGCCTCATTGCCGCGGCGAAGATCGGGGCAGTGATGGTCCCGCTGAATCCCTTCCTGGGCTACCGTGAACTCAAATACCAACTACGCCACGCTGAAACAAGCCTCACGGTAGCGGTGGAATCACTCGGTGAAGTGGATTATGTCGAAGTCTTCGATGAACTGATTACTGAACTCCCAGATCTACAATACCTAGTGCTGGTTGGCCAGGAAGACTTCTGGTACGACGACCGGGTCTTCCAATTCGGCAATCTCGTCAAACGGGGACGAAAGCGGCCTATAGAGAATACGGGGGTCGATCCGGAGACTGGTGCGCTTGCGATTCTCTACACATCGGGTACGACTGGCAAGCCCAAAGGAGTGGTGCTCACCCATCAGAACCTCGTTTACGACGCATTGTCGACGGGAGAAGTACTGGGCCTAGGCGAGTCTGACCGGGTACTCGCTGCGGTGCCATTCTTCACCATCTTCGGTGTCCACCTCGTAATTATGGCGTTGCTCAAGGGCAGCACGCTGGTGCTCCAGGAGAGGTTCGAGTCGTCCGCGATCCTGGATCTCATCGATGCCGAACAAATCACGGTCTGCCATGGTGTACCAACCATGTTCGAGCTGTTGATGCGGGATCCGACCTTTCCGGGCCGAGATCTCTCCTCGCTGCGGACCGGAATAGTGGCGGGCAGCCCGGTATCAGAGAGCCTCGTTCGCAGAATCCGCGAGTGGTGCGACGTCCAAATCGCGTATGGGCTCACAGAGACGGGCCCGACGGTTACCATTACGCGCGATGGTGACTCACGCGAGGCACGTGAGACCACGGTGGGACGTGCTCTGGGCGGAGTTGAGGCTAAGGTGGTCGATGTAAGAACCGGTGACCTCCATGGTCCTGAAGCTGTAGGCGAGCTAGCGGTGCGAGGTCCCAATGTGATGGTAGGCTACTACCGCATGCCGTCAGAAACGAAACGATCGTTCACAGGGGAAGGATTTTTCCTGACTGGTGATCTTGCGATCATCGACGAGCAGGGGTTTGTGGCGATTGTGGGTCGCCGTAGCGAGGTGATCATCCGCGGCGGCTACAACGTTTTCCCACGCGAGTTGGAGGATATCCTCCGGACTCATCCAGCCGTGGACAATGCGTGCGCTGTGGGAGTTCCCAATCCCATTCTTGGAGAGCTGATTTGTGCATGTGTCGTGCCGGTGGAAGGTGCCATTGTCACAGGTGATGAACTGCGAGAGTTCTTCCGTGATCAGGTGGCTGACTACAAAGTCCCAGATCTGGTCCGTTTCTTCGACACTTTCCCAATGACGGGAAGTGGGAAAGTGAAGCGTAGAGAGCTGGCACAGGTGGTGGGGCTGGAATTGAGTGCTACGTGAAAGACAATGCAATCGGGCACCATACGAGCGCCCGGTCGGAATCATCATCAGCCGCGCCAAATGCTGCGCTGCTCATTGATTTCGACAATGTCACAATGGGGATCCGCTCGGACCTCCAAAATCAGCTTCGTAGGTTACTGAACTCGGACATGA
>JARRLJ010000655.1:0-2819 GCA_037387025.1 Gemmatimonadales bacterium | reverse complement strand
TCGTGGCCTTGCGCTTCGTGGCCTTGCGCTTCGTGGCCTTGCGCCTGGCTGCCATACTACTCCTCCTGGTGAAGGTCATACCCGCCAAAGCTGACGGGCTTCTGTTGAACGGCGACCGCCGCCGCTCGATTACTACTTCTCTCCGCTGCTCTCAAACACATCCAGTCGTGGGACAGTTACGTCGCTTCGCTACACTGCCTCCGAGACGGATGTGAAATGAAAGTCTCGAATCACCAAAGCCGGGACCGCGACTGGCGAACCACCACCACCTGATTCCGATGCGACCACTCTCTGGGAAGATCCCACCTCTTCGACTCTGCCAAGCATAGAGATCGGACTTTCGATAAACCGCAGGTTCCTGACTGGTTGTGTAACCTGCCCGTTCTCTATCAGAAACGTCCCATCCCTGGTAAGTCCTGTATAGGTCAGCGTCGGTCGATCGACAGGACGGATATACCAGAACCGCGTGACCAAGAGCCCACGCTCAACCGTCTTGACCAAGTCATCAGTCGTGCCGCGACCGCCTGTCAGTTTGATCCCACCCCCGCGTAACGTGGGCTCCCGTCCCTGTTCGGCTGCCCAGAACCCGTCGTAGGCAAGATTGCTCAAGATTCCAGTATCGATCCACAGCGTCCGGCGAAGCGGTACGCCTTGTCGGGTAAATGGTCGGGTCAATAGATCCGGATCAACTGGATCCGAAAACAGGGTGAGCCGTTCATCGATTACGGCGTCTCCGATGCTGTTTCCGCCACCACGCCTTGAGAAGAACGAGCGTCCCTCGTCAGCCGCACGTGCGTCGAGCTCCGACTCGATGATCTGTACGAGATTTCCAACTGCAGTGGGTTCCAAGACAACGGTATAGTGTCCAGGTTCGATCGGTTGAGCATCTATGCTGCGACGCGCTTTCCCGATTGCCGCCGCAGCCAGATCACGTGGAGACGTCATTTGGAGCCACTCGTTATGCACGGCTCCTGTCCAACCGGATCCCGTCCCCTGCTCGTATGTCTGTTGTCCCAGCAGTGGCATCGTTTCTGGATCTTCCGGCGCAAGTACGGCCAACTCATCAGCGCGAGCTACCGCTCGCTGGATCGCTGCCGTGCCCAGATCATTCCACGTCACGGAGGCACTGCGCCTACCCACTCGGGCTGTAACGGTTGCCCGATCTACAATGACATCACCCGAGGTCGTGATCCCATTACGTGCGAACCTCGTGTTGCCCGTTGCCACAGATGAGAGGTTCACCTCGGCTCCATCACTGGTGCTCTGTGCGAGTATCAAGTCGCACAAGTCGCGGGCCTCAGCCTCGCTCAGGAAATCCGCCATGATCAGAACCGTCAGCGTGCCGTGTTGATCACCCTGAACTGGTTAAATCGCGCTGGCGGGCAGCCGTGGCTCACCGCATTGGCCTGAGGCGGCTGGCCCTTTGAGTCACCAACGGTACCGCCGAGGAAGTAGCTCCGTGGGCCTCCCAACATGTCCATCGAATTCCAGAAGTCCAGCGTGTTTCCCTGATATGCCACATCCTTCAGCATTCGGCCGATCTTGCCAGCGTTAACCTCGTGGAACACTTGACCGCCAAATTGGAAGTTGTACCTCTGCTGGTCGATGCTATACGAACCGCGTCCCTTGATGAGGATCCCACGGTCAGTCGCTGAAATCAGGTCGTCGAGAACAAGGTCTTCCTCACCAGGCATCAGTGACACGTTAGGCATACGCTGGAACTGAATCTTGTCCCACGACTGGGCGTGAGCGCAGCCGTGCGATCTCGTGATCCCAGTCAAGTCAGAGATCCAGGGTACCTGCTCCCGGGTCGTCTGGTAATCGACAAAGAGGCCATCCTTGACGATGGACCAACTGTCAGCTGGCACGCCCTCGTCGTCCCAGCCGACGGTGGCCAACGCACCCTCCTGGTTTCGATCTCCCAAAACGTTCATAAACTCGGGACCAAAGCGGAGCTTGCCAATAACGTCTTCTGGAGGAGCTAAAAAGGAAGTACCCGCGTAGTTGGCCTCGTATCCTAACGCCCTGTCCAATTCTGTTGGATGACCGATACTCTCATGGATCGTAAGAAAGAGATTGGTCGGATCGATGATCACGTCATATTGGCCGGGTTCAACAGATACCGCGGATAACTTTGCCACAGCATCCTCAGCCCATTCGCGAGCTCGTCCCTGGAGGTCTGACATCTCCACGTGCTCGTATCCCAATCCCATCGGAGCAATCTCACCGGAGGTCCTTGTTTGGAAATCCGAGAAATCCGATGCCACCGCTGTGACAGTCATCGATGGGATCGAGCGATAAGCGGTTTGCTCGATGATGCTGCCTTCCGTTGACGCGAACGTAGTCTGCTGTCTTACGAACGTCATCGACGAGTTGACAAATCTGGCCCCTGCCACCCGAAGCGCTTCCGCATTCGCCGACAAGAGGAGGTCTGCCTTTTCCTCCATTGAAACGCCGAATGGATCCCTCCGTATGGGACTCCTCCAGGTACCGTCTGGGTACGCATCGACACGAGCTAGTTCTACCGGGGCCCGTACTGCTCGTGCGTTCGCTCTTGCCCTCTCCACCGCCTCCGCAGCTACTTGTTGGCACTCCTGACGCGTCAGCCCCCTGTTCGCGGTGAACCCCCAAGCACCAGCTGCCAACGCGCGCACACCTATTCCTGACATCTCACCGTCGCTCAACTCAGTCACTCGACTCTCGCGAGTGGAGATGGACTGAGTACGTGTATTGACGATACGGACATCAGCATAGCCTGCCCCAGCTGTACGCGCAGCATCAAGGGCGAGCAGGCAAAGCTCTTTCAGAGACACGCCGCC
>JARRLJ010000654.1:3295-4195 GCA_037387025.1 Gemmatimonadales bacterium | reverse complement strand
CGAATGAACTCGCGTTCGGCCTCGGTCCAATTCCAGTCATATATAAACGTCACCCAACCCAGCGAGGTATGCGCCTCAGCCAGCGACTCATCCAACTCCAGTGCGCGGCGAGCCTGTACCTTGGCTCGCTCCATACCTTCTGCGGAGGGAATTCCCCGGTAATCGGTCTGTATTGCATACGAATCAGCCAAGCCGGAATAGGCCAATGCATGCGCGTTATCCTCCGCGATGGCCTCCTCGAAGTACTTGATTGCTTGAGCAAGATCGTCGCTCGAACGCCTATTCCAATGAAAACGTCCTTTCAAGTAGAGGTTGTATGCTTTCACATTCCGCGAGTACCGCGTGGGTGCTGTTTCTCCAAGATGTACGAACAACGTGTCTCGCAACGTGTCGACGATTGTCCTGGATATCTCATCCTGAATCGCGAACACATCGCTCATCTCACGGTCGTATCTCTCCGACCAGATTGTGCGGCCGTCATCGACGTTGGTGAGTCGTGCGGTTATCCGAAGTCTGTCGCCTACCTGTTGCACGGTGCCTTCGAGAACGGTTGACACGCCCAGCATCGATCCGATCGAGCGTACGTCATGGTGCTGGTTCTTGAGTGCAAATACCGAAGTGCGAGACACGACTTGAAGTCCGGCGACTTTGACCAGCGCATTGATCAGCTCATCTGTCACGCCGTCACTCAGATACTCCGTGTCACTACGCTGACTCGCGTTTACGAATGGCAAGACGGCTATGGTACCGTCCCGCGGCAGTCGCGGCACCCCAGGCTCCGGTGGCAGCTCCGCCACTACGCTGGACGGCTCTATTGCTTCGCCGAAAGCGGCGGCTGTCGCGAACCGATCTGCAGGATCCTTGGCGAGTGCCTTGGCGATTGCAGCGTCGATCGGCTGA
>JARRLJ010000654.1:1866-3265 GCA_037387025.1 Gemmatimonadales bacterium | reverse complement strand
ACGTCCGGTCGACTCCGTCGGAGCAGTGACGGTTCATGAGTCGCGTGCAGTGCGATGGTCTCCTGAAGGGTCGATCCGGAAAATGGTGGATGCCCGGCGAGCATTTCGTACAAGACACACGCAAGCGCATACTCGTCACTGCGTCCGTCCATGGAATCGTCCGCGTTGGCCTGTTCCGGACTCATGTACTCGGGAGTGCCTACGGCCAAGCCTACCTCCGTGAGGTCGTCACAGCATTCGGAAATCGCGCGGCCGACTCCGAAATCGGTTACTAGAGGCTGCCCTTCTTGGAAAAGGATGTTCTCCGGCTTGATGTCACGGTGGAGAACGTCGTTTCGGTGAGCGTAGTCCAATGCTGCGGCCACCACGCGCGCAATCCACAGCGCTTCATCAATGCGTAACCGCCCTTCATACTGGAGACGCGCACGCAGGGAATCGCCGTCCACCAGGGGCATCACGAAAAACAGGAGTCCGTCGCACTCGCCGGAGTCGTGCAGCGGCAGGATATGGGGATGGGTGAGACCGGCAACGAACTGGATCTCTCGCAGGAACCTGTCGGGGTTATACCCTGACTTCGCCAGCTCGGGGTGGAGTACCTTGATGGCTACGTTCCGCTCATGCTTGAGATCGCGAGCCCGGTATACGGTGGCCATACCGCCACGGCCGATCTCCAACTCGACACGGTATCGGTCCGCCAGAGCGGCCCTGAGTCGCTGCAGGACCTCAGACATGCATTGGAAGATGGAGCCAGTGCGCCACCCTCGCGAGGGGAGCCGATCCTGAAGTGCCCTTCACAATTACTTGACACTCGTTGTAGCTTTCCGGCACTAGGATCTATCTTGAAGATGTCCAACCGAATCGTGACTACGGCGATAGCCGTTCTGACGCTGAGCGCTCTGGGGCTTTCCTATTCCCAGCCAGCGCGCTGTGGTGCCACACACGTTCCGGACGCGCAGACGCAACCGGCTGAGAGCCTCAATGCGTTGCATTCCGGCCATGCCGACTGCGGCACCTGCCAGAGCTCGGTTGACTGCTGCTGCCTGACGACTGTTGCCCAGGTGCTGAACGGCTCTGTGGACTCGTCACTGCCTCCCGTACTGGAGTGGGCTGCGGCATCTATAGTGCGATCAACACCGACGAACACGCTCGCCCCCACCACACCTCCACCCGAAGCCTAGCCTTTCCCAGGAGTAGTGTGTTCAGGCGCCTGAGCAGAAGCTAAGGCGACTGACTCAGTGTCTACGTACAAGTCGGAGAGGTTACATGCACAAGCAAATGGGGGCGCTGTGGATAGCCGCGGTCATCGCAGGCACAGCGCTGACAATCCCTGCTGAATCGGCATCGGCAGCACAAGATATGCCCGACACTTTGCGGCTCACGGATGCCATCGCAATTGCAC
>JARRLJ010000654.1:0-1826 GCA_037387025.1 Gemmatimonadales bacterium | reverse complement strand
GCACGCGACATGAATCCGTCACTCAGAGCCGCGGCCCTGAGCGCAGAGGCCGCGGCCGAGCGCATTTCTCAGATTGGAGCGTTGCCGGATCCCATGGTGGCATTGGGTATGATGAATTGGACTATAGACGGATTCAGTCCCACCGCGCCCATGTCCATGAACTCCATCCAGCTGAGCCAACGGCTGCCGTGGCCAGGTAAACTGGGTTTCAGCGAAGAGCGAGCCGAACACCTGGCTCTAGCTCAGAACCTCGATGCACGCGAAGCTGAGCTCCGCCTCGTCGCGCGGGTCAAGTCAGTCTACTTCAGATTGGCATCGATGGATCGCTCGCTACGAATCATGGCCGACACTCGGGATCTACTGCGTAACTTCCTCGAAGTTGCGTCAACGATGTATACAGTTGGATCCGGATTGCAGCAGGACGTGCTACAGGCTCAGGTAGCCGTCGCTCGAATGGCCGAAGACATCACTGTGATGCAGCAAAACCGCGGCGCGACGGCTGCGCGGCTCAATGCACTGCTTGGGCGAGCGGCGACCGCCCCGATCCTCGCCGTTCAACTGCCGGCCGCCGGCGGCGAGCTTCCCACAGTCGACTCGCTCCTGGCAATTGCAGTCACGCATCGTCCGGCGCTAGGCGCAGCCCATGAACGCTCTCTTGCGGCACACGCAGGTTACCGAGCAGCACGCCGAATGCTATACCCTGACTTCACCTTGACCCTGGGATACGGTCAGCGACCCGATTTCGAGGACCTCTTTACCGTGATGGTGGGATTCTCGATTCCTCTTTGGGCGGGGTCGCGACAAGTCCCCTTACGTCGCGAGATGCAGGCAATGGAGTCGGCAGCGGAGTCCATGGCCACGGAGATGTACAACGAGACCTTTGCCCGACTCGCCGAACTCAGAGCAGAAGCGGTCCGCGCCAGCAATCTACTGCAACTGTATGCATCCTCGGTACTACCCCAAGCTCGTGCCGCGGTCGAATCCGCACTGTCCGCCTACCGCGTTGGCGGCGTGGATTACACGACCCTCGTGCAGAATCAAATGACCGTGAATCGATACGACATTCAGATGGTCGAACTCACCGCCGACTACCACCGCGCTATTGCCGAGATCCAGGCGATCGTCGGCGGTGAATTGGAGGTTACAGATGAATAGACTCACAGCTACAGTCCTTGCATCGCTGCCCTTGGTACTTGCATGCGGAGCAGATCAGACAGACGAATCTCCGATGGAAGGGATGTCGGCGGAGGAGCATGCCATGCACATGGGTGGTGGCGGCGGCGCAACCGACAGTACAGGGGCAGCTGTAAGGTCGATGGTGCAACTGACTGCTGAGCAAGAACGTGCCCTTGGCGTCGTCTACACTACGGTGGGACGAGAGACGCTGACGCGGACCATCCGCACGGTCGGTCACATCGACCCACCGGAACCGAACGTAGCCGACGTCACTCCCAAGATCGATGGATTCGTTGAGGAACTGTTTGTTGCCTC
Organism: Gemmatimonadales bacterium; assembly: GCA_037387025.1. GTDB lineage: Bacteria > Gemmatimonadota > Gemmatimonadetes > Gemmatimonadales > GWC2-71-9. The sequence continues at coordinate 335 of JARRLJ010000654.1, read as the reverse complement.
TACTGGCGAGACCGTACGGCGCGGTCAACCACTGCTACGCCTATATAGCCCAAGGTTGGTGGCAGCGCAGGAAGAGTTGCTGACCGCCCGGCGGCTGGCCTCACGAATAGACCAGACCTCCGGTGAAGCCTATGAAAACGCCCAAGAGATGCTGAATGCAGCGCGGCGTCGTCTGGCATACTGGGACATCACCGAAGCGCAGATCCAGCAACTCGAGGAGACACAAGAAGTAACTAAGACACTGACGTTGGTGTCTCCCGTCAACGGGATTGTCCTGGAGAAGGGAGTGATCGAAGGACAGCGAGTGATGGCGGGAATGCGACTATACCGGCTGG
>JARRLJ010000653.1:0-3049 GCA_037387025.1 Gemmatimonadales bacterium | reverse complement strand
TCGTCACCGAAGGACGGATCCACAATTACATGCGCATGTTGTGGGGCAAGAAGATTCTCGAGTGGAGCGAGTCGCCCCCGGAAGCGTTGGAGATAATGATCGAGTTGAATAACGAGTACGCCTTGGACGGTCGCGATCCCAACTCGTACTCGGGCATTTTCTGGGTACTCGGCCGCTACGATCGACCTTGGGGGCCCGAACGTCCGGTGTTCGGCAAAGTACGGTACATGTCGTCAGACAATACCAGACGCAAGACTCGCGTCTCGAAGTACCTGGAGCGCTACGGGGAATTCTGAGGCTGGCTCCCCCGCGGGATCACATCTGGCGTGAGCATCCAGTTCACACCCCACGTGCCCGATTCGTCCTTGGCGAGGCCGACGATGCCGCCCGTGCGGAACCGCACGACCTGCAGTTCCGAATCACCCGCCACGAGCAGCGAACAGAGCCCACTCAACTGCGGCAGATGACCGACCAGCATCGCAGGGGAATCCAGCGAGTCCAGCATCCCTGCCGCCGCTGCCGGATCATCGTTGGGCAAGAGTCCCGGTGCCTTTGAAGCCTCCCCTGCCCGGAGCTCGGCGGCCAGGATTTCTGCAGTCTGCCGGGCGCGCAGTTTTCCCGAATGGTAGACCGCCGCCGGCCTGACTCCCGCCGTAGCGGCAAAGCGTGCGACCCGCACCACGTCTTCTCGACCGCCTTCAGTTAGCGGCCGTACGGCATCCTCATCCTTGGACGTAGCCTGCCCGTGTTGCACCAGATAGAGTTCCATGACGCATACCTCCGGTCTCGCTACCAAGCGTGGCTGGCTCTTCACCAACCATCGCGCTCACGCAAGGACGTGATGTGCGCCACATGGTGACGGCCATGCCACGCGTACAGCGCCAGCAAGTCATCCAGCCCCATCTCGCCCAGCTCAGGGTGTGCCAGCCGTCGCTCCCATGCGTGATCGGGTAGCTGCCGCAGCAAGAGCACCCATCTGGCATGCAATGCCTCGACCAAATCGAGCGAGATCTCTACCGGCCCTTGCGAGTCGGGCAACTCGGCCCAGCGTTCTTGCTCGTAGGTGCAGATTGTGGGAACGTCTTCCGTCAGCGCAAGCTTCCAGCGAACGTAGCTGTTCACGTGACTGTCCGGGAGGTGGTGCACGACCTGGCGCACGGTCCAGCCTCCCGGACGATACGGCGTGTCGAGCTGCTCATCGGACAGCCCGACTAGACCCTGGAGCAACGAACTCGCCAATGGGATATCTGAGATCTGACATAGCTCCCCCCAACGGTGGTCGCGCACCATAGCACGAGTGACGCATAATGGCAAAGGGTCAAGAATGGAAGAAACTGCGCCGACTGTTCGTCCAATCTCCCAGAGCATGGGATCCCACACGTGGTAGGACCGGAGATCGACTCTGACACCGTCGATGGGTGTCGGCGCGGCGACCCCGCGGCGCAGCGTCGAGTCTTCGACCGCTACAAGGACCGCGTGTTCTCGATCGCCTTGAATTTCTTGCAGGGTGACCACGCGGGTGCCCAGGATGTCACTCAGGAGGTGTTCGTGAAGGTGTTCCGAGCGGCGGCGTCATTTCGCCAGGACGCGCGGCTTTCAACCTGGTTGTATCGGATCACGGCGAACGCCTGCATGGACGAGCTGCGCCGGCGGCGCCGAATCGTGTTGTTCGGCAGCGTTCCATCGCGGCTCGAGAAGGCGGTAAACCCCGACGAGCCCATGGAGATAGATCCGGAATTGAAGGCAGCCCTCGCGCGACTCTCGCCCAAGCTGCGGATTGCCGTGCTCCTGCGGTACTTCGATGATCTCTCATATGAAGAAATCGCGGAGGCGTTGGGTGTTACCACGGGTACGGTAGCGTCCCGCCTGAATCGTGCACACAAGTTTCTCGCGCGAGAGTTGACGTCAGCTCGAGGAGACCGATGATGTCACCGGTCATCGAACCTGAAGATATCGAACAGCGTCTGCGGCACATGCAGCTTGCGGAGGCGCCCGACGAGCTATGGGACAGGGTTCAGGCCGAGCTGGCGCGACCCGCACGGCGCAGCCCATCGCCACTCGTGCGCCGGGTAGTCCGGTCACCAGTCTTCGCAGTTGCCGCGGTGCTCATCGCGCTGCTGGGCGGAGCGTACCTCGGTGTCTTGATCAAGTACGGGTCACCCGATCGGTGGGAAGTAATGCCAATCGCCGGTGCGCCGAGAGTGGCCGGCGTCTCCCTTGACCAGCGCGGGGAACTCACTACCGGGGAATGGCTGACAACCGATTCTGTATCGTCCGCGCAGTTGGCAGTGGGTGACATCGGCACCGCCGAGGTCGGGCCTAACAGTCGCCTGCAACTGGCGCGCGGCGCGCGAACGCAGCACCGAATCAGGCTCGAACGGGGATCGCTCGATGCCGTGATCGGCGCACCGCCCCGGCTGTTCTTTGTCGAAACACCGTCCGCGCTCGCCACCGACTTGGGCTGCGCCTACACGCTCGAGGTCGATGACGCGGGAGCGAGCCACATCCATGTCACCGCCGGCTGGGTTGAACTCAGACAGGGCAATCGCACTTCACTCGTGCCCGCGGGCTTGGTCGCAGAGGTAGATGTTGGCGGCGCGCCGGGAACACCGTACCCCGCGGGAATGGCGGATTCGGCACACGCAGCGTTAGCGCGTTTGGATCGCGGAGTGGGCAGCTCCGCAGATCTCGATGCCGTGCTACAAGCACTCTACCCAACGAGTCGATCCATTCGCATCCGTCAACAGAACGCTATCGCACTGTGGCATCTGCTCCAGCGTGTTGAGGGGGAGTTTCGTACGCGCGTGTACCAACAGATGGCGCTGATCACTCCTCCGCCGGAGAAAGTGACTAGGGAAGGAATCCTCGCGCTCGACCGTCCAATGCTAGAACGCTGGCGGCGGGACCTGAGCCCGATGTGGTCGGAAGAGACACAGCCCCTGGTTGTGCGGGTCCTTCGTCGCCTCTGGGAATGGACCGTCCGTTAGAACGGAGAGCGAGGAGGAAACATGCGACGTGCACTTGGCGTTTTGGCGATCGCGGTTTTGTT
>JARRLJ010000652.1:0-2754 GCA_037387025.1 Gemmatimonadales bacterium | reverse complement strand
GACGGATACTGATCGGTGACACTGGCAGAGCTGGGGTTGTCACCGTTCTCGCCGCCGCAGTGGGGGTCGTTGCCTGGTACGGTCTTATGGTTTGGAGTGACGTTGGCGCTGGATCAATGGTCGTATGGGGCGGGCTGGGTGCAGTAATAGCTGGATGTCTGTACGTGCTGTCACGCTCCCTGCTGGTATCTGCTTGTTTCAACGCCACGTTCATGGGTGGCTTTTGGGCAATCGAGATGTCCCGCCCGAATGTGCTCGCGTCGAACTCCCAAATGGCGATAGCTCCGGGGGCTGCTATCATCGCCGCGATCGGGGGCTTGGCGCTTGCCTATCTCGTGTACCGGCAGAACGGGATCGTCGGCGACATGCTGAGCACGGAGAGCGAGCATGCTCTTGGTGATTGATGTGGGTAACACAGAAGTCACTGTGGGATTGTTTCGCGGTAACCAGCTTCTGAAGGATTGGCGCTTGACGACCGGCATCAAGCGCACGTCCGACGAATGGGCAACTGTATTGACATCGTATTTGAGTCAAGCTGGACATTCTACGCAGGAAATTCAGGCAAGCGTCGTCGCCTCCGTAGCACCCGGAGTGACCGAAGGAGTGGTGGTGGGTGTTACTTCGGCTATTGGCGTTAGGCCGATCCTGGTGGATTCGACCTTGAGCCTCCCGGTTCAGTTGGATGTGGAAGAGCCACTTCGGGTCGGTGCCGACCGTATCGTCAATACGCTCGCTGCCTCCAAGCTCTACGAACGTGACACGATAGTGGTGGATTTCGGCACGGCCACAACCTTCGACTGTATCACGGCCGCTGGCAGATTCATCGGAGGAGTGATCGCCCCAGGATTGCAGGCTGCAGCGGAGGAACTCAGTCAGCGAGCGGCCAAGCTCCCGGCCACCGAGCTCGTCTCTACGGCACCGCAGACGCCGTCGACGGAATCGTCAGGAGGATAAAGGAGGAGTGGCCAGACGGCGGATCGCCGTACGTTGTGGCGACCGGTGGTCTTTCGGAGAAGATCGTGCCTTTGACCAGTGAGATCGATACAACTGAACCGCACTTGACCCTATTGGGTCTTCAATTCGTAGCGGAGCACTTGCACCTGACGTGGTAGGAGGAGTCGCCACCGGTTCGACTCGCAACTCGCACTGCGGTGATCGACGTCGCTACTTCACCTTGCCAGGGCGTCAGGCGGACGGAGAGAGTCAGCTCCGTTTCAATACTCACCTCGCTCTCACCGTCGGTACTTGCCCAGCGTATGACCCGTGAGTGATGTCAATCCAACGTCTCGGCGACCCAATCGTCTTGTTGACGAAACCAGCCCTTACCTTCTGCAGCATGCCCACAACCCCGTGGATTGGTATCCATGGTGCGACGAGGCCTTGGAGCGGGCGAAGGAGGAAGACCACTTGATTCTCCTCTCCATAGGATACGCAGCCTGCCATTGGTGTCACGTGATGGAACGCGAATCGTTCGAGGACGAGGATATCGCGGCCATCATGAACGAAGATTTCGTCAACATCAAGGTTGACAGGGAAGAGCGTCCCGATCTGGACGACATCTACATGGCTGCAACGCTGGCCATGAATGGGGGACAGGGTGGGTGGCCGATGACTGTGTTCCTGACTCCGGACCAGGAGCCAATATTCGCGGGACCCTACTTCCCGCCCACGGACGCATATGGGCGACCGGGGTTCCCAACCATACTCAAAGCCCTCGCCCGTGCCTGGAAGAATGACAGGTCGAAGCTACGAGACCAAGGCCACGGAGTCGCCGAGTACCTTCGAAGACAGGGATCGCAGGTTGGACCGGCAATGGAAGTTGGTGCGACAGAGCTCGAATTAGCACTTTCTCGGTACTCCGAACAGTTCGATCCCGTCCATGGGGGGTTTGGACCGGCACCGAAGTTCCCGGCCGCCACCAGCCTTGCATTGCTGTTGCGACTCAACGACCGCTTCCACAATCCCAGCGCGTTAACAATGGTGTGCAAAACACTTGACGCGATGGCAAACGGGGGAATGTACGACCAGCTTGGCGGAGGATTCGCAAGGTACTCGACCGATCGTGCTTGGCTCGTGCCTCACTTCGAGAAGATGCTGTACGACAACGCGCTGTTAGCGAACACATACTTGGAGGGGTATCAGGCGGTCGGAAATACACTGTATAGCAGAATCGCAACCGAAACGCTCGACTTCGTCCTCCGTGAGATGCGGTGCCCTGAAGGCGGGTTCTACTCCTCGTGGGACGCGGATTCAGAGGGCGTGGAAGGCAAGTTCTACGTGTGGACTCGAGACGAAATCAGAGGTATGCTCGACGAGAATAGAGCGCGGCGCTTCTGCGCGTATTTCGATGTCACTGCGGTGGGGAATTGGGAGGGAAGAAACATTCTCAACGTCCCGCAGTCACTCGAGACGGTGGCGCGTGAGCTGGGAGTCGATTCCGATGACCTAGCGCTGAGCATACAAGAAGGACGGCAACAGCTCTACACCGCCCGATCGAGGCGAGTGCATCCGGCGTTGGACGACAAGGTCCTGACTTCGTGGAACGGACTCATGATCAGTGCACTATCCTCTGGTTATAGAGTCCTTGGCGTTACCAAATACTTGGATGCGGCCCGCAACGCAGCTGATCTGATTCTTGGGAGCCTCTCGGACGACGAAGGTCGCCTCCTTCGCACGTGGCGACAAGGGAAAGCGCATCTCAGAGCCTATCTCGAAGACTACGCCTACGTATCCGAAGGACTCGTCGACCTCTAC
>JARRLJ010000651.1:0-2642 GCA_037387025.1 Gemmatimonadales bacterium | reverse complement strand
TGCAAGGTGAAGCGCGAAGACGACGATACCATGGAGTGCGAGGTCATATCGGCGTGTGACTACCTCGACGGCGACGGCATCGGCTGCGTGCTGCACAACAGGACGCTACCCAACGGGTGGCGCGCTAAACCTTCCCTCTGCTATGAATGGCCCGAACTCGAGAAAGATGAGACCGGACATCCCGGGTGTCGCTTGATATAAGCTCAATTCTGCCCAAGATTTGGGCTTGAAAACATGAGTATCGAAGAACTGCAGTCCGCCACTGAGTCTCGGTACGAGATAGAAGGGTTCCTGGCCGAGGGCGGTATGGGAACGGTCTACACCGCCCGCCACCGCGCCCTCGGCTCACGCGTAGCAATCAAGGTCCTCCCGGCAGACGTCGCTTCCAGCGCGGTTCGTCTCGCCCGATTCAAACGCGAAGCGGCCCTCTCCGCCAACCTGTCACATCCCAACATAGTGCCCGTTTTCGAGTTCGATGCGACAGAGGATCTGGCGTATCTGGTAATGCCGTTCGTGGACGGCGAAACGTTGGCGAACAGGCTCGCCGACAAGGGCCGGGTGGATTACTCGACAGTGCGACGCATGCTGCGAGAAGTGGCGAGCGCTCTCGGTTTCGCCCACAAACGAGAAGTGGTTCACCGGGACGTGAAGCCGGCCAACATACTAAGAGAAGAAGCTACCGGCAGATGGCTGATTACAGACTTCGGCATTGCGCACGTAGCAGGTCGCGCCGACACCGAGATCACGCAGACGGGTACCATAATCGGAACTCCTGCCCTACATGGCACCGGAGCAGCGTTGGGGCGGCAAGGTGGACGGTCGGTCCGACCTGTACTCCCTGGCTGCTGTCGTGTTTCAGTGCGTCTGCGGGACTCAAACCGACTACCTCGCCGACGAGTTGTCGAAGGGCAGAACCGAGATCGAAAAGGCCCTGCGCCAGGCAGAGCCCAAGGTCACACCCGCAATAGCCCGTGCCCTTTCATGGGCGCTGGAGATCAAGAAAGAGGAACGCCCCGAGACAGCGGAAGCGTGGCTTGCAGCGTTGGAAGAAGCGGAGGGTACTTCTTCGCTGTTCAAGTGGGCGGGTGCGGCATCCGTTGCGGCGGTCGCATTGATCGGTGTGATGGTGATACGTGGGGGACCAGAACCCACTGTTGCGGCAGCACCTACGGTTGTTGTCTTCCCGTTTCAGGGCACCGTGCAAGACGACGCTGGCGGTCTTGCCACGGACCTGGCGCAAGCCTTTGAGATACAGCTGCAATGGCTGCCGGGATACCGCGTAATCGGTCCCACAGTAGCAGGACAGGCGATCCGTAACCGGTACGGGTCGCAGACGCCGGACGTAGGGCAACGGGTACAACTGGCGCGTGACTCGCTCGGAGCAACAGTCGCGCTCTTGGGACGTGTCGCCGGGACCAGGGACGAGCTGCAGATCACGGTCGACCTGTATGACGCCGATGGAGATCCCATCACTCAGATCGACTCCTCTGGTTCTGCGGCCAGCCTGAACTCGTTGGTGTCAGGTGTGTCGTTGGGAGTCGCCGAGAGCCTGGTGGGAGACGTAACCGGATGGGGCACGCTGCCCAGTGATTGGGCAGCGGTGCAAGCGTACCTGGAGGCCAACCGGAACCTAGTAGAAGGCAGGTACCAGACCGCAGTCAACGGATTCGATCAAGTAATAAGCATCGACTCGACGTTCGCGCCGGCCCACTTCAAACGCATGTTAGCAACGATCTGGGCTACACGGCCGAGTCAATACTCGACTAGGATCGACGCCGCGTTGGAGGCCGCTACCGACTACCGCGACCGCCTACCACCGCTGTCGCAACAGCTACTGGAAGCGTACGAGACATTGCTGGTGCGGGGTGATATCCGACGCGCTGACTCTCTGGCCAAGGACATGGCCGAACGGAACCCTCAGGCGGAAACATTGTTCCTGCTCGGCTACGTGGAGTTCACTTTCGGGGCGTTGTTGCACAAGGATCCGGGCGAGGCTGCCTATTACTTCAGACAATCTCTGCAGCACGAACCTAGATTTGCCATGAGCCTGTGGCATCTGGCGGCCATAGCGATGCTGCAGGACGAGATGGGCCTCGCCCGAGATTATCTGGAACGACTGCTCGCAGTGGACAGCACTTCAATTTGGGCGGAACAGGCCCTCATGGCTGACTCCGTCCTGTTCCAAGGCGGCATAATGAATGTCGTCCAGTCGGTCAACAACCTGTCGGTCGGTGCCCTGGAGCTGGTGGCCCTCACACTCGGCATGATCGACGCGCCTCCGGCCAGCGACGTGGTATCACGCACAGCTTTGAACGCTCTATCGCGGCGCGCCGCCAACGCCGGGGACCGACGCATTGCGTTTCGTATGATGATGGCCGAGCGGCTGGGACGGGGCCGGTTCGACAGCGCAGATTCACTGCTGGTCGAAGGCCGCCGGGCCCGGGTCCCGCAAGACGAAATCGATCGTTGGATTCTCTTGAGCGAGATCACGCCCTTACCCTCTTTGGGGGACTCGGCGGAACAGATTGCTGCCGCGCGCAACCTGGGGAATGCCGCGAACGACGCTGAAGCACATTGGCTCACCGCCCGCTGGCAACTGATGCGCGACGCTCCCGCTGCGGATCGATCGATTAGAGAACTGC
>JARRLJ010000650.1:1499-4237 GCA_037387025.1 Gemmatimonadales bacterium | reverse complement strand
ATCGTCTGATTTGAGTCAGTCGTAGGGAAGCAGCGGCAGCCGCGGCTTCACGCGGACTAGAGGCTTGGAGCAGGCTACCGTCGCAGGGCACACAAGTTGCCCTTTCCTTCGTGGATCGAGGAGAATAACGGACCAAGGTGACGCAACATCATTTCACTGTTGATGTAGAAGAGTACTTCCAGGTTTCCGCGTTCGAGCCGTTCGTGTCGCGCGGGGAGTGGGATCGTTTCGAGAGTCGTGTTGAGCCCTGCGTGGACTATCTGCTGGGTGCGCTCGACAGACATGACGCCACGGCAACGTTCTTCGTGCTCGGATGGATCGGAGAACGGCACCCCGACCTCATACGCCGGATGGTAGAGGATGGTCATGAGGTTGCTTCTCATGGCTGGGATCACCGTCGCGTGACGGAACAGACGCCCGAGGAGTTTCGCGATTCCCTGAAACGGTCCAAGGCGAGTCTCGAGGACCTATCAGGAACTCCGGTCACAGGGTTCCGAGCGCCAAGCTATTCGATCGTTCGGGGATCAGAGTGGGCCTTGGATATCCTGCTCCAGGAGGGCTACGAGTACGACTCGAGTCTGTTCCCCGTGAGCAGAAACGGCTACGGGTACCGTGGCGGAGATCGAGCCCCTCACTGGATAGAGCGCACCGACGGACGACTGTTGGAGATCCCACCAGCCACCCTGCGCCGTTGGGGACTGAACATTCCGGCCGCTGGAGGTGCGTACTTCCGTCTGTTTCCTTATCGGCTGGTTCGCGCCGCAATCGCTCAGGCCGAGCTGAACGATACGCCGGCCACTTTCTACATTCATCCATGGGAGGTCGATCCAGATCAACCGCGGATGAAGGTTTCGCCACTCACGAAGTTGCGGCATTACTCCGGCTTGGGTCGCACCAAGACACGGCTAGATCGTCTACTCCGAGAATTCCGCTTCACATCGATCGCTCGAGGCATTAGTGCTCAGCAGGACACTTCCTGACGGACGCGACCCGCGCATAGGGACATTCCGAGGCGAATCCGCGGAATGGGATGACTTCGTTCGCTCTCAGCAGGGATGGACCCATTTCCATCTGTACGATTGGAAGAGGGTCATCGAGGCCGTGTTCGGGCACGAATGTATCTATCTCGTCAAGCGTGATGCCACTAATGCGTTGATCGGCATCCTACCGCTTGTCCGTGTGAAGAGCCGAGTCTTCGGCCACTTTCTGGTGTCCATGCCCTTCGTCAACTATGGTGGACCGTTGGGTACACCGGACGCGATGAAGGACCTCGCTGGCCACGCAACGGAGATCGCGGCCAATAGCGGCGCGGGTTTGATGGAGCTACGCAGTAGGGCCGAGTTGGCCATACCGTTGGACGTCTCCCACCGTAAGGTGACTCTGCTGCTCGACTTGCCGTCGGGCGATCCCGACAAGCTGTGGAAGAGTTTCAAATCAAAGCTCAGGAGCCAGATTCGTCGACCGCAGAAAGAGGGCCTTACAGTCCGGTTCGGATTGGACCGGGTAGACGACTTCTTTCACGTGTTCTCCCGACATATGCGAGATCTGGGTACTCCCACACAACCGGTCAAGTTCTTCAAGGCGATAGCTAACGCCTTTCCCGAGACAGTCTGGTTTGGTTGTGCGTATCTGGACGACAGGGCAGTAGCCGCCGGTTGCGGCTTCCAATGGGGTAGCGAGTTCGAGATGACTTGGGCGTCATCATTGGTAGAGTACAACCGGACGGCGCCCAATATGCTCCTCTATTGGAGCTTCATGGAGATCAACGCCGTCACCCGACGACGCGCGTTACTCTTGGGGGCCGCGCATCTGGAGACGGCTGCCCCTTGCCGTTGCGAATCTGGCCGGTCCCAGAATCGTTCGCTACATACCTTGATGCTTCGAAAGCAACTCCCTGTTTACTCCCCGCTCACACCAAGCAGTATCTTGGCCGGCTGGAGGGCTTTGGCTGCTAACGACAGTAATGCAACCGCCGCGATTCGCCATCTGATCGGGGAAAAATACGGAACCGAACACATCCTGCTGACCGACAGTGGTACCTCGGCACTCACCCTAGCGATAAGAGCGTATTGCAGAATCCGATCTACGCCGCTTGTCGCGCTTCCCGCCTACTGCTGCTACGACATCGCAACTGCTGCGGACGGAGCAGATGTCGAAGTAATACTATACGACATAGATGCGCGTACGTTGAGCCCTGACATACAGAGCCTGAGCAACGCTCTCTCACGCCGGCCTGGCGCAATCGTCGTGGCACACCTCTACGGCGTGCCCGTTGAGGTGCAAGACATAATCCGACTTTGCGAACAACACCAAGTTCCCGTCATAGAGGACGCGGCCCAGGGACACGGCGCCCAGTACGACGGTTTGCCGCTGGGCTCGTTCGGCGATGTGTCCATCCTGAGCTTCGGCAGAGGTAAGGGCGTGACTGGCGGAGGAGGAGGCGCCCTGCTGGCTGTGTCCGATGGCACCAGCCACGTGATAGAGGAAGCGGCGCAGGAAACAGGAAGCTCGCATCGCGGTCTCAAACCACTCATCGGCGCCACCGCGCAATGGCTCCTTGCGTCGCCTACCATGTACGCGATTCCTGCCTCCCTTCCGTTTCTGCGACTCGGGCAGACAATCTACCGCGAGCCGACGTCACCAATGGGTATCACGCATTCGGCCGCTGGAGCGCTGGCTCGTAACTGGGTTATCTCGGAGGCCGAGTCAGTGACACGTCGGATAAACGCACATCGAAT
>JARRLJ010000650.1:0-1408 GCA_037387025.1 Gemmatimonadales bacterium | reverse complement strand
GCAAAGCACGCCAGGCTATCTAAGGTTGCCCGTAATCGCATTGGGGGGTGAAGGTTCACCCCTGGCCACCCGGCAAGCAAGATCGCTCGGCGTGATGCCGGGTTACCCAACGACCTTGGCTGATCTGCCCCGCTTCACCCAACGTTGCCGCAATCGGGCCGAGGATATCACCGGTGCACGAACCCTAGCGGCGCAGTTGTTCACCTTACCGACCCACAGCAGACTGTCGCCCAGCGACATGGATCGCTTGAACTCGCTCTTGAACGGCACAGCTACAAGTTGACAGTTCGACCGTGAGTCGCGCCTACGTAGCTCGATTGTCGGTGGCTGTTTCACTCATTACAATCGCCATCCTCACACTCTATCCGGACCCGAACACCGTGACGTCTGAATGGAGCTGCATATTCTGCAGCTCGCGGGCGAGTGCAGACGTCATCCTCAACCTCATCTTGTTCGCCCCGCTGGGGGCAGGCCTCGGCTTGGCGCGAGTACGAACGAAACATCTATTGGCCATCGCCCTGCTGCTATCGGGCACAGTCGAGGTTCTCCAGCTCGTCATTCCGGGACGCGACGCTAGCGTAGGCGACCTGATCTCAAATGCGGCGGGGTGCTGGGTCGGCTACGCTCTCGCATGTTCAGCACCATCCTGGCTGGCGCCAAAGGGAGCTTTGGGCCGCTGGCTTCCCCTGGCGGCGTCATTCGTGATTGCATTGATTGTGATCGCGACTGGAATGATGCTGCAACCCGCACTGCCAAACTCCGCCTACTACGGCCAGTGGACTCCTGATTTGGAGCATCTCGACCGGTATCGCGGGCGTGTTCTGGAAGCAACGGTTGGCTCTAGCCCGGTTCCATCGCGGAGATTGGAGAACTCCGAAGCCATTCGGACCCTGTTGCGGAACGGCAGTCCGATTCAAGTTCGTGCGGTAGCCGCCAAGACCACCTCTCGATTGTCGTCGATATTCAGCGTAGCGGATGCTGAAGAGAACATGATCGTCTTGATCGGCCCGATGCGGGATCGCCTGCTCTACATCTTTCGGACTCGGGGCGAGTCGTTTCGGCTCGACCGACCGGCACTCAGCGTATCAGACGTGATGGACTTGACTCCCGGTGACACGATCGACATCAGCACGTCACGTTGGGAAGGAGACCACTGCCTCGCAGTGAATCGAGAGACACACTGCGGACTCGGGTTCACTGCGGGATCGGGATGGACCCTGTTGTGGTTCTCAGAGAGCCTCCCGTCGGGACTCCAGAGCGGACTCAGCGTTATGTGGCTGTGTTTGCTGCTGTTGCCCTTCGGTCTTTGGCTGCGGCCGAACTTGGGGTCAGTGTTCGGAGCGGCAATTGTCATCGCCGCGCTCCTGTGGGCACCTTTTTGGACCGGCATGCTCCCAACGCCACTCAG
>JARRLJ010000649.1:0-3366 GCA_037387025.1 Gemmatimonadales bacterium | reverse complement strand
AGGGTCGGTGGAAGCATAAGGTTCTGTACCACGTGATACTCGAGAGAGGCGATGAGCAACGAAGAGTTGAAGAGGGGGATAGGTCAAATCCGGAAGGCGCTGGATCTTCTCGATGCCTTCAAGGGCGCACTCGAGTCTTCTTCGGAGGGAGTGCGGGACCTGGGGCTGGCGGTGGACAACCTGCGCCGCGGTGTTTGGGCCGTTCTGACCACGCGCCATTCCGGGAATTACGATGACTTCCTCTCGAGAATCAGGGTCCGCCGGGCCACCGAATGCTGTGACGACGTACTGGCCGAACTTCATGCCGAGACGGTGACGAAGAATACACCAGGGTTGGACGTGTTTCATGCAACTCTACGCCAACTCCAGCAACTAAGCCAGCAGAGGCAGTAATGAGCGAGCTCACTCAAGTGACGGACAGCCTCCGCAAGGCCTTGGACGACCTGGAGCAGCAACTCGGCAAGAGCAATCCTCCCGCTGCTGCGCTGGAAGACTTCAAATCCACGCTGGACGGCATCCGCACCAGCGTCAACGCCTTCGTCAACGCTGAAGACTCCGCTGACTACCACGGTAGCGTCAGAGCATTCCGGTTACTCAGGACAACGCAGATCTGTCAGAACGTCCTGACCGGAATGATCGATGGGACCATTGCTGCTACAACGCCCGGGTTCGACAAGTTCATAGGAACTGTCAACGAGACGCTATTGCGCCTGGAGACTTGACGGTCCCGCGGTAACACTTCCATTGGCACGAAGTCAAGCATATGCGACTGTTGCCTACGTGCAACTGTTGCGAATGAGCGTGCCGACGTTCACAATATCCCCATCGCCCTCAGGCCGCCCGCGTTACGGGCAAGTGACGCCGGTGGCCGCTTGTGCCCCGCCGCCAGACTGACGCCGCAGTAGGACGCCCGCCCGACGACGAGACCGTCAGACCGCCGACGGCACACAGACGTTGTCACAAATTCATTGGCTAGGAGGTACCGTGAAGCGACTGACAGCACTGACGGTCTTCACGCTGTTGGCTCTGCTTGCCGCAGGGTGCGGAGACCAGTCACCGCTCGGGCCGGCCGAGGTCGACCTGGATGGCATCGATGCGCACCGCTACGGATTCGATAGGCGTGACAGAAGCGTCAAGGTAATGACGCGCAACATCTACGTGGGCGCCGACGTCGATGCCGTGATTGCCGCGCTGATGACCACTGACAATCAGCAAGATGATCTAGACGCCTTGGCGGCCGCGATTCACACATTCGTGATGACCGATTTCCCAACGCGGGCACGTGGCATCGTGCGTGAGATCGCACATTCTCGCCCGCTAGTGGTCGGTCTCCAAGAGGTCTCGGAGGTTGAGATCGTCATCCCGGCCGGAATACCCGGTCTTCACGAGGACGGTGTCGATATCGATGTTGATTTCCTGCCGATCCTCGAAGCTGAACTGGCCGCACGTCACCTCCATTACGAAGTGGCGGTGAGCATCGAGAACATCGTGGCCGAGCCCGTGACTGGGATACCCGGAGCTGTCGTTCGTCTCGTTGACTACGACGTGATCATGGTGGACAAGCGTAGAGTGAGGGTGGTTGACACCTTCAGCAAGACCTTCGACAACAATGTCGGCGACGTTGCCGACGGGGTCTCGTTAACTCGTGGTTGGACGTTGTTGAACGCGAAGATCCGTGGCAGGCCGTACGCCTTTGTGAACACTCATCTTGAGTCGGGTCACCAGGATCCGAGGTTGACCGAGTTACGCTACGCGCAGGCGACGGAGATTGTCATGACGCTGGACGCCATGGGGGTGACGGTTCCCACGATAGTGATGGGTGATCTCAACGACTATCCCGTTCTAAAGCCCGGGAGGGACGGCTATACGTGCTGTCACCTGACGGATCTATCGAATGAAGTGGCTGCCTTTGACCGGCGAATCGACTACATATGGGCTCGTGGGTTCGGCCGTCCGCGCGGGGGCATCTATCGTACCGGCTGGCTACCGTGGCACCGCATTCGAGGGCCGTTCTACAAGATGTGGCCGTCGGATCACGCGGGTCTTGTAGCGACTGTACGAAACGGGTGGGGATGGCACGTCGCACGGCACCAGGACAATGACGTCGGAGTCGGTTCGGAGTAACGAGTTCTCGGGAGATCGAACGTTTCGAGTCCATGCCCCGAGCGCATCGGCGTTCGGGGCTCTTTGTTTGCCATCACCTGACGTGGCCGAGGATGTGGAAAGAGTCTATCCGGCGTATAGCCATTATTCGCCCGAAAGGGCTACCTCCAGCAGATCAAGCGGCGTGCGAATGTGATTTGAGGCACAGCAACAAGCATGAATGAGCCTGATCCTGCGTGTGACCATGTATCTCAATCAGCGGGCCTGTTGGGCCCGCATGCCCTCGTCACCGGAAGGACCGTAGAAAATGCTTCTTGGAGAACTCAAGTTGTGCGGGTGGAAGGCATGCGCCACAACTCTCATTGCACTCGCCGTTGGGGCTTGCGACAGCGCCAACCTGATCGGGCCGGACAATCAACTGGAAGTGAACGCCGCAGTAGACAACTTCCAGTTCCAGGTCTCGACATTGGACAATGTCTCGGAAGATCTCAGCTACCAATGGGAGAACACCGGAACGCAGGCCACAGTAGATATATCGCAGGCCATCACCGGTGGGACCGCCCTTCTCACCATTACCGATGCCGCTGGGACGGTCGTGCACCAGGCTGACATCGGAACCAACAACAACACGGACACTTCAGTCGGTGTTGCAGGCACCTGGAGCATCGATATTGATTTGGCCGGTGCAACCGGCACCATCAACTTCCGCGTGCAGCGCAAGACCTGAAGTACCACGTAGCCGCGTCTCTCGGGAGCACGGTCGTCTACCACAGCTGACCGACGGCTCAGGTCGAGGGACGCTTGTACCTTGTGGAACTGCTGTAGGTGTCCGTGCGGAGTCAAGCCGCAGCTCGGCATCACTCCACTAGACTGGCGTGTCCACCCGTTCGTCTTTCGGTTGGGTCAGCAGCCGCTCGTGGAAATCGATCCGTTCCTGTAACTCCGCTACGTCCTCACGGAGCGAGCGGTTCTCATCGTGTAGTGCATCCAACGCGTCGTGGATTTGCTCGAGCTCATCGGGCTTCTCACCGCTCTGCATCTTGTGGATGAATCGCATTCTCATCCCGATGAGAATCATGGTCCCGACGCTCACAATTCCAACGATCGCGACCAGGGCTCCAGCTACGTCAGGCGGCATGTCTGTCCTCCCGCTTGTCGCCGAGTCGAGACAGTCTCGGCTACTACAGTCACTACGCAGGACGGCCGAGGGAGTGTCTTCCTCGGCCGTCGAGCTCAGTGCAAAACTGCAGACGTTCCCCTAAG
>JARRLJ010000648.1:0-2518 GCA_037387025.1 Gemmatimonadales bacterium | reverse complement strand
AGTATCGCCTGCCAGAATGTGCAGCCAAGCTTTCGCAGTGTAGGGTGCGGGTTCTGTGGCCGCGAGGGAAATAGCACGTTCGGCGTAGGGCAACGCGTCCTCGTACCGGCCAAGGGTTGCGTACCTACTTCGGATAGAGCCGGCAGTCGCGGCAGATCGTGGATCGAGTTCGCCCGCTTTCTCGAGGCTTGCCTCGGCCGAGTCCAATTCGCCCCTCTGGATCTGGAAGCCAGCCAGGCTCAGCAAGGCGTCTGGATCATTTGGCTTTCGTCGCAATACAGCGACGAGGTGTTCCTCTGCCCGCTCACTCTCGCCCAGGCGACCATAGTAATGGCGCATTGCTGCGTGGAATTCAGCCAAATCGGGGTCGAGTTCCTCAGCATCATCGAGGGCCGCTTTCACAAGCGCCATTCGCGGTGCGCCAAACATCTGTGGCTGAAGAGTCTCGTCATAACCGCTCCCACCGAGCAAGAGGTGAGCGTTCGCCAGCATTATGTGCGCCATCGCAAAGCTTGGGTCCAGGGTGGCCGCGCTGTCGAACAACTCAACGGCGAGCAACAGAGACTCCCAATTCTGTCCGATTTGCCCCCGCTCGTAATGGTCCAAACCGCGCAGATACGGATCGTAGGCCGCCAGATTCTCGGAGCGGGGAAACTGCGAATGTCGAATGTCGAATTCTGAATGTTGAATTCTGAAGTGTGCGATACACGAATCTCGATCCACTTCGACATTCATGAATCAACATTCATCATCCGTGTAGGAATTTCCTTCCACCCAACCCAAGTATGCCTCACGTGATTGGTGCTGTCCAACGGCGCGGCCTGTCATAGGGACGTCGCCCCAGTGGGGTGGAACGTGCAAACTGGACGGAACTTGCTGCAAGACCCGGCTGAACAGTGATAGCGGAACGGCGATCGGCCCACCCGGGCAGCCCAACGATCCCCGAGCGGCGATCGTCGGGGTGTGTCGGTGCGGCTCTAGGCCGAGGCAGTTGTAGCGCTGGACTTCCAGCGTCTGGGTGGAGCGCGTGGCCGTGGGCGAGTTGGCGCGGTGCGTCGCAGGTGCTCGAGGATGCGGTCGATGATCTGTGGTTGGGTGATGAACGCGACTATGCGCATCTGTTCGCCGCAGCGGGGACACGCGAGCGGATCGACCTCGAATATGCGGCGCAACAACTCGGCCCAACGGCGGCCTGCTTCGCTCAGCGCCTCGGGCGTGGGTTCGACGCATACGATCGGATGTTCCGCGCCTGCCTTGCGCCGCATTCCCCTCACCCGAGACGCGTACCAGCCATAGTAGCGCTGTAATACCTGACCCTTGTTGGGGATGTGGCTCACTACGCGGGCCAGAAACTCCAGGGCATCGACGGTCTCGCTGCCGGCGGTCGGTCCCGTAGGCTTGTCGGAGTGGTAGGTGACCGCGCTCTGTCGTTCGTCGTACTCCATACGGCCGAGGGCGACTGGGTTTCGGGCACAGTAACGGGCAAGACGTACGGTAAACTCCTTGTCGTCGGCCGCGACGCACACACCGTCGTGCACGTGGAATCCCGAGTGCGGCCAGGCGAGCATGCCTTGCGCAGTCTCGACATCCATGAGCTCGCGTTTGACGAACAGCTGGAGTACGGCACGGCGGAACGCCTCGGTGAGCGTAGTGACGTCATGCAGCGGCATGCGGACGAAGGTGCCTAGCTCGTCCCGCTGCACACCCAACACGTACCGGCATTCGTGGACACCGCGCAGCTCTGTGACGACAGTTACCCTACTGAACGATGCGCGCAACCCTACCTGTCTCATACACCAAGTCAACTACGGCGTCAACTGCCTAGCGGCCCTATCGCGCGGCGAATCGCTTGAGTCGGCTGCGAACTGCGCAATCAACCATCCCATCAAAGTGGGGAGGGCTGGTTGCCAGTGGATCGACAGACATTGACTGTACGGCGCTGTGCCGTTGACGTACTGCTTGCCGTCAAAGTGCTGGAGCACTTGCGGGATGTACGGTGTGTACTGACACGTGTTCGAGCGGATTGCACGCCGCAAGGATCCAGCTGGTGAACGGTCCCGTGTTGGCAATTCCCAAATCTCCCAGCGCAACATCCCAGGATCTGACAGCATCAAGGAACCAAGACGTCGATTCGAAGCTGTCGGAAAAAGGGCCCCCTTAGGCGGTTTTTGGGGCCTTTCGCGCCGCTTCTTGGTAGCGGATCTTGTGTTTGTGGAGTTGATCGACTCGCGGCACCGTGACCTGTGCCGTCGGTCAAACTGTAAGGAGACCTCCCATGAGAGTTCGTCAAGCCCTTCTCGTGTTCGGCCTACTCGGCTCCCTCCATTCCTCAGCGCTGACCCAGCCAGGCCAGCAGGTTGAACAGATCGTCATCGGTGCCGACGATCTGTCCTGTCCAGCCTGTCGGATCGTGACGGAGCAGGTCGTAGTCCTCGGTGATAAGGACGGCCCCGGTGCGTTCTTTGGTCTTCCAATATCATTTCAGCGCGATTCCCACGGTCGTTTCTATGTTGTGCAG
>JARRLJ010000647.1:1918-3272 GCA_037387025.1 Gemmatimonadales bacterium | reverse complement strand
ATGCACAAACGGCGCGCACTCTTGGATTCGACTCGGTGGCTGCGCTGAAGAAGGGCGTGGCGCGTGGGATCAGGCGCTTCGTGGGAGAGGGCGGGTTTCTGTTCGCCATGTGTACGGCGACTGAAACGCTCGACATCGCGCTAGCCGCAGAGGGCGTGGACATCGCAGCGCGCTACAGTGATGGGACGCCGATGGATTCGCGCGCTTCCGAGCGGTTACAGTGGGACCGGTCGCTGGCGTTCGAGAACGTGACATTGGAGAGGTCCGCAGCAATTGCGAGTTTCTCTAACATTGACGGCCATCAGGTCAACAACCCGGGGCGGCGGCAGACTCTCGGTGCTTTCAAGTTGTTCAACTTCAGCGCCAAGATCGACCCAGTGCCGACGATGCTCGTGCAATGCCACCGCCAGGTGATCCCCGATTTCTACGGGCTGACTACATCGTTCAACTGTTCTACGTTGAAACCCGGTGTCGCCATTCTGGCTGAAGAACCGGGTGCCAATTGGGTCAAGTACATCCACGGGGACTTTGGCCAAGGTACTTGGACCTTTCTCGGAGGCCACGACCCTGAAGATCCCCAGCATCAGATCGGTGATCCGCCTACCAACCTCTCACTCTACCCGAACTCACCGGGCTATAGGCTGATTCTCAACAACGTTCTGTTTCCAGCCGCAAAGAAGCGAGAGCTAAAGACGTGACGTACATGTCACCCGAGGTGAGGGCGCTTCTGGCCAGAGAGATTGCTGCGGCCGGAGGCCGCGAGGTCTCCTTTGTTGCCGAAGTCGGTGACGGAGGCACGTTAACCGCGGCACGTCCCGTTGCCAGGGGAACCGCAGGAGCGGTGCTTGCCTTACCCGGTGTGGCTGCGCGTGGCGAGATGGCTATCCACAATCATCCGAGCGGGGATCTCGAACCGTCTCACGCCGACCTCGAAGTCGCAGCACGGTTGTACGAGTCCGGCATTGGATTCGGGATCGTCAACAACGACGCATCATCGCTCTATGTCGTAGTCGAGGTGCCGCGCTCCAAGCAGAATGTACCGATCGACGCCGTAGATACCGCCAATCTGTTGGGCCGAGACGGTCCGGTTGCTGCAGCGATAGGTGACTTCGAGGATCGCGCCTGCCAGCGAGATATGGCTGCGTACGTTGCTGACACGTACAACCAGAGCGGCATATCCTTGCTGGAGGCGGGCACCGGCGTGGGGAAGTCGTTTGCCTATCTGGTGCCGGCGCTCAAGTGGGCTCAGGCCAACGGCGAACGCACGATCGTGTCAACGAACACGATCAATCTGCAGGAGCAATTGGTGGGGAAGGATCTCCCGCTGCTCGCGCGGGCACTCGAGACCGACGAC
>JARRLJ010000647.1:0-1875 GCA_037387025.1 Gemmatimonadales bacterium | reverse complement strand
ACGACTACAAGCCGAGTTACGCGCTGCTCAAAGGATGGTCCAACTACCTTTGCATCTCACGATTGAAGATGGCTGAGGTTGGCCAGGCCTCTCTGCTCGAGCCCGAGCGGGTGCGAGAGTTGCAAGGTTTGGCACGGTGGGCGGCCACCACGAACGACGGATCATTGGCAGACCTGTCGGACCTTCCCTCACAGGAAGTGTGGGACGAAGTGAATGCCGAAGCGGATCTGTGCGCCCGGTTGGAGTGCCCCCACTTCGACCGCTGCTTCGTGTTCGAGGCTCGCCGACGTGCTGCTGAAGCCGACTTGATTGTGGTCAATCATCATCTGCTGACAGCCGACATTGCCGTAAGACGGGTTCAGGAGAACTGGCAGGACCAGGCCGTGTTACCCGCGTACAAGCGGCTGATTCTGGACGAGGCCCATCACCTCGAGGATGTTGCTGCGAAGCACCTGGGTGTTCAGGTGACTTCGAGAGGTCTCGCGCGGCTGCTGGGCAGACTAGAACGGGGTGGGAGAGGGTTGATCCCGACGCTCGTCGCCGAACTCAGAAGCAGTGACAATTCCGCTGCCCGGGCAGCTATCGATCTGTTGCGGAAGGCTGTGTTGCCCGAAGTGGGGCAGGCCCGGACGTACGCAGACCGTGTGTTTGAGATTCTCTGCGACCGGCTCGTCGCGAGCAAGTCAGACGTATTGCGACTCGACGACTCCTTTGTCGCAGATTCGGTTTGGGACCGGGGCTTGGGGGTGGCGGTGGACAATCTGGTCAACGTGTTGGGAAGGCTCTCGGAAGGGCTGGCTGCAGTGAGCGATCGCATGGAACTGGATGATGAGCCCGACCGTCGATCTCAACTAGTGTTGGAATTGCGAGGAGTTGTACGTCGGCTACAGTCGGCCACGGATGGCGTTCTGCTGACGATCCGACCTCAATCTGGGGCTCAATTGGTCCGTTGGCTCGACAAGCGCAGTAACAAACCAGCTGGGAACCTCCCATTCCATATCGGACTCGCGGCGGTTCCACTGGACCTCGCCCCGGTACTCAAAGAGTCGTTGTTCGACCGTATCGATACAGTGGTCCTCACTAGCGCAACCCTGGCCACCGGAGGAGACTTCGGTTTTCTGAAGGAAAGAGTCGGCCTGGACCTGCCACCTGCTAGGGTTAGGGACGAGGAATCACTTCCATCACCCTTCGATTTCGGGGAGCAATGCCTGTTTGGAGTCGCGACCGATCTGCCAGACCCCAGGGGAGACGAAACGGGCCACGGACACGCGCTGGCTCAGGTGATCATCGACTTGGCTCGCGCTTCAGACGGAGGCATGTTTGTACTGTTTACCAGTTACGCGGCTCTGAGACGCACTGCGGCAGCGGTTCGCGGTACGATTGGAGCTCGTTGGCCGGTGTTGGTCCAAGGAGAGGGCCAGCGCGATCATCTGCTGCGCAGATTTCGGGAAGCCGGTTCGGCCATCTTGTTCGGGACCGATAGCTTCTGGGAAGGTGTAGATGTACCTGGGCGATCGCTCCGAGCCCTCGTGCTGGCAAAGCTGCCGTTCAAGGTGCCCAGCGAGCCGCTCACTGCTGCCCGGCTAGAGGCACTGGCAGGTCGTGGGATTGATGGATTCAGGCACTATCTCCTGCCGCATGCCGCGTTGAAACTGAAGCAAGGATTCGGTCGGTTGATAAGATCTTCGTCGGACGTTGGTGTCGTGCTACTGATGGATCCGCGGGTTACGACCAGGAACTACGGTAGATGGCTGATTGATTCGCTACCGCCCGCGACCAGGTCGATTGGGTCGTGGTCGCAGGTTCGAATTGAAGTGGAAGATTTCTTTGCGCGACATGGAATCGGGGCAACGGCATGAGCCGCTCCAGTCAAAG
>JARRLJ010000646.1:0-4028 GCA_037387025.1 Gemmatimonadales bacterium | reverse complement strand
CCACCACCTTGGGCTTCACCACCCGTTCGAAGTCTTTGAATGACATCTTGATCAGTTCCGTGTGCGAACCGGCGTTGAACGCTATCTCGTCGTCCTCCGCCAGCCGCGCCGCGACAAACACATCCATATCATAGAGGTTGCCGAACGGCGGCATGGCTCCAACTTCGCACTCCGGAAACAGATCCTTGAACTCAGCCTCCGAAGCGAGATCCACTTTCTTCGCTCCTACCGCTTCCGTAATGAGATCGAAATCCACCTGGTAGGAGGCTGGAAGCACCGCCATCGCCATCTTCCCGTCCAGTTTCACCATCACAGTCTTGGCCAGTTCCTTTCCTGACACATGCGCGGACGCGGCAATCGCTTGTGCAGTGTAAGCTGGGGAGTGGCTGATCGTTATGTACTTGATGTTCTTGCTGTCCAGGAACTCTCTGAGCTGTTTCACTGGCATAGAAACCTCCTTGGCTCCCGTAAGCCGAGGGGCAGGTGGGGAGAGCGGCCCCTCGTTTAAACACTACACCGCGGTACCCTCGGGCGGGAGGGGCACGCCAGCCGTTGCAGGAAACATGTCACCCACCTATTTTCCACGACTTCTGGAGACAACCTGGAGACAAGATGCTACGGACCACGGCCCTGACCTGTCTGTCGTTGGCCATTGTACTCGCTTTGCCAGCCCCGGCCCAGAGTCAAAAACCGCTGCGAGATATGTTGTCAGACCTGTTCACTTTCGGGGATTGCGGCGAGCCGCTCTGCCTCGATGGATCGATTAACGCCGATAACGGTCACGGTGACCACTACCTACCCGCGGTAGCGTCTGGTAACCTGGCTCTGATCCAGTTCATCACTGCAGCGATCGGAAAGAGCGTGTCCAACACACCGCTCAGCGCTACCAGCAGCGGGGCGACATTCACATTTGTCGGAGGCGTTCCAGTCCGCAGCACCAACACGACTGGCCCCATCTTCGCGGAACAGTCGCGCACATTGGGACGAGGGCAGTTCTTTCTGGGTTTCAACGTGTCAGGAGTGAACTTCAAGTCGCTGGGTGGTGTTCCGACCGACCGGCTCTCACTCAACTTCGTGCACCAAGACGTCGACCCAGAGGAGAACCTCGGCGACCCAGTGCGCGAGAACGACATCATCCAACTGCAAATGGACCTCAACATAAGGTTGCTGGTGAGCTCGTTGTTTCTCACGTACGGATTGCATAACTGCACGGCTCAAGGTCCATGGGGGTCAGAGCGACAAGATAGGAGCCGCCATTTTGGGGGACGTGCGGTTCGCCACCGGCAAGGAGGAAGAGCTACTCGGCTCAGGAGCCGGCGCAGTTCGCCTAATGGGTATTGTGTCCGCCCAATTCGGCGGGTTCGGGCCGCACCTGAACGCCGGATACCTGGTAAGAACCGGAGAGATACAGAACGACGCCGTCCTGGCCACCCTCGGATTCGACAACCAGCTGGCCCCATGGGCGACTCTGGCGCTGGACCTGATCACGGAATGGCAAGTGGGCGACAACAAAATCGACCTACCACATTCGATTCACTTCGATTCGCCCTTCCCTCGGGACCTCCAGACGACTCCGATCACAGTCTCGCGGGAGAACCTGATGACGGCCTCGGCCGGCACCAAGTTCAGAGTCAGAGGCGGTACCGTTCTGCTGGCCAACGTGCTCATCCCGCTGACCGACGCGGGATTGGAGCCTGGTGTGGTTTGGACGGGGGGCTTGGAGTTCGCCTTCTGAGTCAGCGGCTGGCAGTGATCTGCCAGGCACCGGAGACTTGGCGCAACGTCAACTCGAAGCTGAAGGATTGGCTTTCGTCTCTCCGTGAATCTGTGTTGTAGAAGTCGTATGTGGCGTTCACGGCGACTTGCGCCACCTGCCCGTTGATCTGTGGCTCGCCGGGGACCAGGGTCACTTTGAGATCTCGCATGCCCCGGAACGAGCCCTCAAAGTCAGTCTGCTGATCTGCAGAGAGTGACGGGAACACCT
Organism: Gemmatimonadales bacterium; assembly: GCA_037387025.1. Classification (GTDB taxonomy): domain Bacteria; phylum Gemmatimonadota; class Gemmatimonadetes; order Gemmatimonadales; family GWC2-71-9. The sequence goes on along the minus strand of JARRLJ010000646.1, from coordinate 2,044 downwards.
GCTTTATTTGCTCGATGTCCTGCGACTCGATGGCCCTGGCGTAACTCTGAATCATGGCCCTTATCGCCGGTCTCGGGTCTGGCGGTGGCTGCTCCGGCTCATCGAGCGGCTGCGGCGGAGCATAAACCGTGATCGTGACGGACGCAGTACGGCCTCCCGTCGGCAGCACGCTCACTCCGGCAACTTGTTCAGCTTGTACGGTTATGGTAACGAATTGGGTCTTTCCCCCGCTCGCGGCAGTGATTGTTGCCGTTCCTGGAGCCAATGCTGTTAGCCGGCCTGCGGAGGACACGTTGGCCACGGCCGGGTTGCTGCTCACCCACGAAGTTCTGCGTCCTGGAAGCGCCGCTCCATTTGCATCGCGAGGAGTCGCGCGGAGCTGAGCGGTTTCACCCGGTGACATCGCTCCGGGCGCGTTCGAGATCGAGACTGTGGCAACCGCAGCTGGTGGAGTTGGCCGGTCATCTTCCGGTTGTTCGGGTTGCGGTTCCGCAACTCTGATGGTGGCGCTCGCGCTGATTCCACCACCGCGCACCCTAATGGATGCCGTGCCTTCTGCCAGTCCCGTGACTAGGCCGGCTTGTGATACTGCGGCGACTATCGGGGCATCAGAATCCCATGACAGGTTGACGTTGGTTACAGCCACGCCGGAACTGTCCAATGCGTTGGCGACAATCTGGAGACTCTCGCCAGCGTTGATGTCACTCTCTTCAGGTGATAACGCGATGGTCGCGACTGAGGGCGCCACAGCCTGCTGTTCCCCACTTGCCGCGGTCTCATCTTGGCCTGCACTCAAAGGACCCAGCCATACGACCCCGGCGCCAACGACTGCAATGGCGACGGCGGCCAAAGCCACCATCCAACCCTTGCCACGCCGTTTCACGCCAATCTTCGTCTCGATGGAACTGCGCGGCGCCGACGCCAGTTTTACGGTCTCCGCGTCGGTCGCCACCTCCGGCCCTGACGCGGCCACCGGTCCCTCGACCCGGGATACCGGCATCGGGCTGCGCGGCGTGCTCACCCGGCGCAGCACCTCCCGGTTCTCACCGGCCTTGGCGAGATCGATCATCTGCGTCCGCACAGGGTCGTCGTATCCCAACGTGTGCCGCCCGATCCGGCTCAAGGCTGCCTCCATCGTCGGCCACCGGTCTTCGGGCTTCTTCTCCAGCATTCGCTCCATCGCAGCGGCAAGTGCCGGGGGGCAGTCGGGTCGCAGGTCCACGATGGGCTGAGCTTTGTCATGGCAATGCATGTACATCAGCGTCACCGCCGTGTCCGACTGGAACGGCGGCTTGCCGGTAAGCATCTCGTACCCGACCGCGCCCAGTGAGTACTGGTCTGACGCCCCGGTGATTTCCTCCGCCGTGCACTGCTCCGGACTCATATACGTCGGGGTACCGATCGTGGCCCCCGTCATAGTCAAGCCCTGGGTGTCCGCAACCTTGGCGATGCCGAAGTCGGTCACGACCGGCATGCCCTCCACATCTATCATGATGTTGGCGGGCTTTATGTCGCGGTGAACAACACCCTGCCGGTGTGCGTAGCCCAGCGCCTCGCCGACCTTGGTGACTACTGTTTGGACCATGGGGATCGGCAGCGGCCCCACCTCTTTGACTATCGAATCGAGCGGACGTCCGTCAACGAACTTCATGACGAAGTAGAGCAGATCATCCGTCTCCTTGACCGCAAAGATCGGGATGATATGCGGATGGCTCAGCTTGGCTGCCGTCCTGGCCTCCAACTTGAAGCGCTCGGCCATTCCCTCACCCAGGAGTAGTGTAGGGTTCATGACTTTGATGGCCACCTTGCGGTCCAGTTGGATATCGTGCGCCAGGAAAACAGTGGCCATCCCACCCGAACCGAGTTCCGCGAAGATCTCATATTCCCCAAGTGCGGCAGATCTCAGCTGTTGCAAGAGATCCTCCCGTGCGGCGCGAGTAGTGCTGAGCCCACTCTTGACACTCGCGACCGTAGCCTTGTCATGGCCACCCGACACGTCGGCCCCACACTTCATACAGAAGAGGGCGCCGGCGGTCACTTTTGT
>JARRLJ010000645.1:0-2739 GCA_037387025.1 Gemmatimonadales bacterium | reverse complement strand
CCACACCGGTCAGATTTCGAGAGCCGTAGTAGTAGGCACCCAGATCTTCAAAGGCTATGCTGCGCTCCTTATAGTCTTCCAGCTGTGACAGAGAGAATCTGTAGCTCCCCGATCCAGTGAGCGAGTCGACGTGCCCCAACTGAACCAGGCGGTCCGAATCACCGAAAGGAAGCGGCCTCAAGAAGTAGGGAGACATGAGACTGAACACCAACGCGTTGGCCGCAATTCCAAACGCGAGCGTCAGAATGACCGTCGCGGCATAGACCGGTGCCCGCTTGAAGGTCCGAAGGGCATATACAACATCCTGCTTGATCGATCCTAGCATTTGGATTCCTTTCACCAATGTAGGCGAAGCCGGGATGCGCCTTGTGCCCGAAGGCGCCCGTTCCGTCAAGCGAAAGTTCAGCGCTGAGATTCGGGACCCGAGAATGGAGAGGCTTTCGCGTACCGGCGTCACGTGTGATGCCCCGCGCTGGAGTGAGTTGAGAAACTCCGCGGCAGATTGCGGTCGCCGTTCCAGATCTAATGACATGCCTCGCTTCACGGCGCCGGCCACCCTGGCAGGAACCTCGGGTGCGAGCCGCTTGAGATCCGGGACTTCGGAGGTGAACCTCTGCGCCACCACGGCCACGGTGCTGGTTCCGCCGAATGGCGCCGTTCCGGACAACCTCTCAAAGGTCATACAAGCGAGACTGTACACATCGGATCTGGCATCCAGATCGCGCTCCCCGCCAGCCTGCTCAGGGCTCACGTATGCTGGCGTCCCTGCGGATGTGTCCAGTGAGGGCGGCTTTCCCCACTCGAATGCCTCAGCATGAATAGCCCGTGAGATCCCGAAATCGGCCACAAACGCATGATCTCCCGATAGGAGCACGTTGGCGGGCTTCACGTCGCAGTGAAGTACATGGTTCTCATGTGCGTGGCTCAGAGCCTCGGCAACCCCACGTACAATGCGGATCGTCTCCTCAACTGAGAGCCGTTGCTTACGGTTCAGCAGGTCTCGCAGCGATCCACCTCTCACCAACGGCATCACGTAGTACGGATACCCAGCAGCTTCTCCGGCGTCGTGCACCGGAAGCACGTGATGGTGATCCAGCCGGGCAGAATACCGGATTTCTTTCAAGAACTGTTTGATTCCGATCCCGCTGACTGCCTCCGGCGAAACAACTTTCAGGGCTACGAGCCGGCCTAGTTTGACGTCACGCGCGACGTACACGGTGCCCATCCCACCGTGTCCGAGCTCCCTGTCGATTACGTACCGATGCGAGATGGCAGCCTGAAAGCTATGATCCGACCAGCCCCCGGCTTCCGTCTCGAACAGCTCGTCGAGATCCACCTTGAACGTCTCCAGGATTCGCTCACGGGTCTTCACTGACGGGTACGGGTGCTTGCCATTCACAATGTCCGACCAGTGTCCGCGCGACAGCCCAAGCTTCATCGCCCAGTGGTTCTGGGAGAGGTTGCTCCTCGCCATCAGACCGTGCAATCGGTCCAGCTTCAGTCGAATGCGCATATCCCCAAGTCCCGGGTTGCGACCGTGCCTATTCCACAGCTCTGGTGCTTTACACGTTGCACTTCTCTCATGCCCCTCCTGCCTCTCTGTTGCCCTGCCCTCTCACTCGCCTCATGCGACCCAAGTTCTTGCCTCTTTGGTTAAGATACGACCACTCCACGCTCTGGACATCCAATTGACCCAAGGGTTGGGTAACACGATCCGCGAACTCGAGGCTGATGAGACTGTTCGGGCTCTGGTGATCACGGGAACGGGATCGATCTTTTGCGCTGGCGTGGACCTGTTTCGGATCCTCGAGGGAGGTCCCGATTACACCGACGAGTTCTTCTGGTCCCTGGTAGAGACGCTCAAGGCCTTGTTCGGATGTCCACACCCACTCGTCGCGGCCATCAACGGGCACGCTATAGCTGGTGGCTGTGTGCTGGCTGCCGCCAGCGACTACAGAATCATGGCCAGGGGCCCCGGCAAGATCGGGGTACCGGAACTCCGGGTAGGCATGCCGTTCCCGCTGGTGGCGATCGAAATCCTCCGATTCGCTACATCCGACGCACACCTGCAGGAGCTGATCTATCAGGGAAAGACCTACGCAGTCGGCGAGGCCTACGAGCGGGGGCTACTGGATGAGGTAGTGGAACCAGACAGCCTGCTCCAGCGCGCACAGGAGGTAGCAGCCAACCTCTGTTCGGAGCCGTCAGCCCGGTTCCGCATCACGAAACGTCAGTTGCGCGCCCCTTCCTTACGGCAAATGGAATACGGCCCCGATACCGACAGTGAGGTCTTGGATGCTTGGAAAGATCCGACGACAGTGGCAGCAATCCAGGAATACGTCAGGCTCATGAGGAATCGAGGGTGATGACTTGGAGAGATGCCGACCGACCTGCACTGTGAATCCAGCAGCCCGGCCGCTGGACTATTCCTCGTCCCCCTGTGATTCCGGGCTCAGTGTTTCACCGCTCAGTCGGGCCAGTGCCTCACGCAGTTCGTGCTCCGATCTCTTGCGATCGGTGATGTCCGTAGAGATTCCACAGACCGCGTAGATGGTGCCAGCTGTATCTCTCAGAGGGAACTTCACAGACAGATAGGTGTGAAGACCATCATCATGGGGTACCACTTCCTCAAATTCTATGGGAACTTCTGCCTCAACTATCTTCTGGTCGTTGGCCCGTAACACATCCGCGACAGCGGTCGAGAAGATTTCGTAGTCGGTCTTGCCTAGAATCTCATGC
>JARRLJ010000644.1:0-2998 GCA_037387025.1 Gemmatimonadales bacterium | reverse complement strand
TCCGCAGCATCAACACCCATGGAGGAAAGGCTGGTATGCCCCATGGACGTGGCAAGAGACTCGGTGAAGGTTCCGTCGCAGTTGTTGAAGTAGAGAAAGTCACTTTCGTCGAAATCATTGGCCACATAGACATCAGGACAGCCATCCACATCCAAGTCGCTCACGACCACACCCAAACCATATCCCTGCACGGTGCCGTAGATGCCCGCCTCCTGACTCACGTCCACAAAGTGGTCACCGTCGTTCCGGAAGAGGCGATCACCTGCCGTTGGGTGGCGTCTCTCACGCTCCGGGTTCCACGGTCTCCCGCGCTCTTCGTGCGTCGAGTGGTTCAGCAGGTACATATCCAGGTCGCCGTCTGCGTCATAGTCGAAGAAAGCCGCCTGAGTCGAATACCCCACATGCGTTAGTCCGTAGTCTTCGGTCCTATCCGTAAATGTCTGGTCTCCGTTGTTCACGTAAAGGACGTTGCGGCCATGCATGCTGAGGTAGTTGACAGCTGACACGTAGATATCGATGTGTCCGTCTCCATTGACGTCGGCCATCGTTACGCCACTCGTCCAGCCTTCGGACCCTTCAACACCCGCCCGCTCCGTAATGTCCTCGAAGTGGTAGTCTCCCTTATTGAGATAGAGCCTGTTCGAACCCAGGTTCGAGGTGAAGTAGAGATCCGGCAGCCCGTCGTTGTCGATGTCACCGACGGCTACACCTCCTCCGTTGTAGTAGTTGAGGTAGTTGAGAATGTTGAACTCGGGATCTTCCGTCAGCTCGTTGACGAACGTGATCCCGGTGGCCGCCGGCGATAAGAGTGAAAACAGAGCCGGGCCGTCGCTGACACGGTTACAGGCGGCTACGACTAGTACACTCAGGACGACAAGCCGACCAGCTGGCAGATGGACTCGCCGCATGGAGTTATCTGGCCGGCCGAATCCGAATAGCTTGTCCACCGCCGGGTGCCAAGGAGAGGGTGAGTGTTGAACTGGCGTCGACATGGAGCTGGGAGATCTCGACACTCAGCGGGTTGTGCAGCCAGTGCGCGTCCGGTCCATCCGCGTAGATCTCCGCCACATAGCTCTCCCCCGGCGATAGGAACGAGAGCGGGACCTCGAACGTGCGACCTTCCTCATCGGTGATGGCGCCCACGTACCAGTCTTCGCCCCCTCGCTCCTGGCGTGCCACCACCACGTAGTCGCCGATCTTCGCTTCGAGCACACGGGTTTCTTCCCAGTCTACAGCGACGTCCCGAATGAACTGGAAGGCGGGTTGGTTTTCGTAGCTCTCTGGCAAGTCCGCCGCCATTTGCAGCGGCGAGTAGAGCACAACGTAGAGCGCCAGTTGCTTGGCGAGTGTGGTGCGCACACGAGGTTGATCCGGCCGCCGAGGACCTCCGCTGCCACGCTCAATCAACAGGTCGAATACCCCCGGAGTGAAATCCATTGGGCCCGCCAGCATCCGCGTGAAAAAGAGGATGGTCTCGTGCTCGGGTGGATTGCCTCCGTCGCCGGCCCACGCGTTGTACTCCTGGCCCCGCGCACCTTCGCGACTCATCATATTGGGATAGGTCCGGCGTTCTCCGGTGTCATGAATCGGCTCGTGAGCATTCACCATGACGTGGTGCCGGGCTGCAGTCTCGATAACCTTCCGCCAGTGCCGCACCATGTACTGCCCGTGATGCGCGTGTCCCTCGGCCGTCTCGTCTCCTACGTAACCCGTCTTCACCGCCTCCACGCCGAGCGACTCGTAGACCGATAGGGCATCCTCTAACTGGCGCTCGTAGTTCTGGATACCCATCGAGGTCTCATGATGGCCAATCAGCGTCACGCCACGGTCCCGCGCGTACGCGCCCACCAGATGCCAACGTACTTCATCGGTCGAATCCAACTGACATCGTCCAGCATGCTTGGCGGATTCAAGTTCAAGCCGATAACCGACGGGGTCAGTCCAGCCGCATCATCCGACAACTGGATCGTACGCCATGGAGTCGCAAACGGCGTGCGGCCACGTACCTTCACTCCATCCGCCCAGGGCGCGAGGTAGGTGCGTAGCGTGCGATTCTGCTCCCGGCCACCAATCAGCGTCATACCGGCGTAGTCGCTCAGATCAGCCTCGTGGATCACGACGTGGAGCCCGTCACGGAACTCCAAGGTGAGAGGCGTGTGGACGGTGTCCAGCGTGCTGACCGGTGACGAGCGGTACAGATACTCGTACCGGTTCTGTTGGAAGGCCGGGATCCACCATGCCCGAGCGTCGTCAGCCAGCGCGAATTCCGTGAACTCCTCGGTGATCTCGAAAGCTCCGAGGGCAGGCTGTTCCGGCAGCACATAGCGGAATCCGACACCGTCGTCGAACACGCGAAAGACCACGGCAAATCGCCGACCGGGAGCTGTTGTCTCCTCCACCCAGATCGTCAGCTCATTGTGGTGGTCCCGCACATGGGCAATCTCGCCCCACGGCTGCACCCAGGTGTTATCGAACGTGTTCTCTTCCGTCTCGACCAAGCGTAGGCCACTCCCCAGGGGCTCTGCCCCCCGAAAGTCGAAGCCTAGCCGAGACGCTAGCAGGACAGCTCGACCGTCGCGTTGAAGGCTGTAGTAAATCTCACCACCACTGATCTCGGCGGTGACCTCGTTCCTGCCATCGGGGGAGGTCACGCTGAGGTTGTCCTGTCCAGTAGCCGAAACCGCCCCGAGGAGCAGCGCACCCATCGTACCGAGCGCTACTGAAATAGTGCGGCAATTCCAGAGTTTCATACCATCTTCTCCATTCCGTCGTAATTCCGAACCGCTTCCCGGTACGCTGCTAGCTATGGCGGACCGATCTGGGCGTGCGGGGGTATCGGACATGGGCTATCTTGATATTAACAGTGTTATCTCGGAGCCTCCGATGCTCAAATCATCCCGGACATCCCCTGACGTCGCCCTACGGGCTTGCACCGTGCTCACCGCCCTCCTTATCGGCTTCGCAACCGGTTGCGCGCATTCGGCCGCGACGAACGAGG
>JARRLJ010000643.1:0-2890 GCA_037387025.1 Gemmatimonadales bacterium | reverse complement strand
CCACCGGCTCCTGAGCGCCGCCAAGCGCGCTCGAGAAGCGCTCCGTGAACCGCACCACAGGCCACAGAGCTCGAACCAGACCGTCTAGCGGCACGGCCATCAGACGGGCAACTGCACGGTTCCGGCTCACGCCGACGATCTTCGGGATGACCTCGGAAAAAACGAGCACCGCGATGGTGAAGAGGGCGGAAAACCACAGCAGAGCCGACTCGCCGAACAGAAACCTGGCCTGCGCTCCGGCCACTGATGCGCCGGCGGTGTTGGCAACAGTATTGGCAATGAGGATCGCCGTGATCGGTAGCCCGATGTTGGCCTTGAACCGGGCCAGCAAGCGACCCTGGGTTGTTCCGGACTCCGCCAGTTGCCGCACGTAGGCGGGTGCGACAGCATACAGCGCCGCTTCCGTCAACGAGCAGAGTGCCGATACGATCAACACCACTGCCACAGAAATGACAAACAGCTCCATCTTATGCTCCCTCTTCCCTGGCGCGTCCACACCCAAGGGCGAACGCAACACGCCCCGGCCGGCCGGCCGGGGCGATCTTGTTTTCGAGCGATTGAGTATGAAATACTCCCTTCACATCCCGTCCGGTCAAGGTGTGCCGCGGATTTGCGCGGAAGACAGCAGATGAACGCGGATCCGCCACTGCCACCCATTGCCCTCCCGCACAAGAAATCACATCGTATCTTAGTCGCTCTCAGTCGATCACACGTTTAGGGGGTACTGTGCAGATCGATCCAGCCAAGTGCGTGGCGTGTGCTAACTGCGTTCCTGTGTGTCCCATGGGCGCTATATCGATCGACACATCGATCAACAGGGCGACGATCGACTACGACGAGTGCGTGGAATGCAGTACTTGCTATCGTGGCATGAGCCAGGAACACTTGAATCCAACTGTCGTTAGAATGGTTCGTCGCATAGCCAAGCTGTTCCGATTCCGTTTCGAGCCGGAGCCCGACGTTTGCCCTACTGCGGCGTTCGTAATGGAAGATCTCTCTTGGCCACGCATAGTCCGTCGTGTTTTCAGCGATCCGCTCGTGGAACACACGTCAACCGGGATTCACGGCCGCGGCACCGAGGAGGTCAAGACCAACGACGTCTCGCACCGCATCGACGTAGGCAACGTGGGCTACGTGATTGAATTCGGTCGACCCGGAGTCGGAGTGCGGTTTCACGAGATCCAGACAATGACCACGGCGTTGGCGGATATTGGAGTCACCTTCGAGCCCAAGAATCCCATCACACACCTGATGACGAATCAGGATACGGGCTCGTTGAAGGAAGATCTGCTGAACGAGAAGATTCTGTCAGCCATTGTCGAGATCAAGACTACGGTCAACGAGGTACTGCAGGTTCTGAACACCGTGCACGCCGTGGCGAAACGAATAGACACGGTGGTCTCTGTGGGTGTGTCAACGCGCTGCGACCAGGGCGGTGAGGACCCAATGCTTGCACCGAGTCTAGTGGAGCATGACTACGCTTTGGAGCGGGCGAAGACGAACATGGGCCTGGGCCGAATCACCAATGCACCGACGGCGGAAAAGGTCCAATGACCAATACCCTGCACCGCTACGGCGACGCCGACAGCTTCTCCGACGATGTCATTATCTTTGCGATCGCATGCAAGGGCAAGAACGATGAGGGTGCTGTAGAGAGATTGAGAACGTTCTTGCAGATCTGTGCCGAACACGATCCAGTGAACATGGGAAACTCTGATTTCAGCAGCTACCGTCCGTCGAGCAAGCTCAAGCCCTCCATCCACTGGAACAGAACGATCGACACCGACAAGGACAGCGTAATCAACGGCGTGCACAGGACCGCGACGACCGCGGCGGTCTTCGACTCGCACGAAAACGATCAACGTGGCGACCTCGGTTGACGGCGCCACGAAGTTGGCATCGACGTGCGGTATCAGCCGCCACAGTGTCGAGTACTCACTGGGATTTGACGACCCGCACGATCGTTTGCCAGACAGGGCGGTCCTCATGCTATCCACCATGTGCGGGCACGGCATGATTTCGTCGAACCTGGCCTAGAAGATGCTCGACCTGGTGAAAGAAGGGCGGCGTACACCGGAGGCGGCGGCAGCCACCTTGGCGCGGTTCTGTCCCTGCGGTGCTTTCAACCCGGTACGGGCTAGGAGGTTGCTCGAAGGGGGATAGACTGGGATCCGCTCTGCAATAGTTGTTCGTGCGTCTCGAGTATCAGGGCTTCCGTTGCTTCCCAGGAACTGCAGGCGTCAGTAATCGATACACCGTACCTCAGGGTCCTGGGATCGCCCGACAGGTCCTGCCTGCCTTCATGGAGGTTACTCTCCAACATCAATCCCATGATCGAGTCGTTGCCTGCCATACGCTGATGGACCACATCGTTCCACACGGTCTTCTGCTCGCGGTGTCTCTTTCCAGAATTGCCATGCGAACAGTCGACCATCATGGCAGGCGGCAAGCCGTTGTCACGCAGCATATCAGCGGCTGCTCCAAGGCTAGCAGCCTCGTAGTTTGGCTTGCGACCTCCCCGCAACACGATGTGCGTGTAAGGATTTCCTCTGGTCTGTACGATGCTCGAGCGCCCATTCGGATCGATACCCAGAAAGCTCTGCGGCGATCTGGCCGCTATCATGGCATTGATTGCCGGACTGAGGCTGCCGTCTGTATGGTTCTTGAATCCGACTGGCATGGATAGGCCGCTAGCCATTTCCCGATGTGTCTGCGATTCGGTTGTGCGAGCGCCGATGGAAGCCCAACACACGAGGTCGGCTATGTATTGCGGAGTGATGGGATCGAGCAGCTCGGTTGCCGTGGGCAGGCCCATGCCCGTTATCTGCAGCAGGAGGTTTCGGGCCAGCCGTAACCCTTCTATCATGTCGCACGATCCATCTAGGTGCGG
>JARRLJ010000642.1:0-3313 GCA_037387025.1 Gemmatimonadales bacterium | reverse complement strand
ACAAATACCGCGTGAGCGCCGACGACCTGAACGCGCCCGAGGGACAACTCGAAGCCAGGCTCGTTCGAGATGACATGCCAAGAGATGCGGCAGAGGCCATTGCGACGCTCCGGTCTGCCATCCAGAAGGAATACGAGCGTCTGAGTGCTGCTGGCAGCGCCATAGATAGTACGCTGAAAAAGCCGATTCAGTCAGCGGGGCACACTGCCTTAAGAGGCGTTGCGGATACTGAGAAGCGGATCGTTTCGCAACTCAAGAAACAGAATGAGATAGTGGTGCAGCAGATAGCCAAGGCTCGGGTGAGCCTGTTTCCGCTTGGCAAGCCACAAGAGAGGGTCCTCAACGTAGTACCATATCTGATCCGCTATGGCTCCTCTTTCATAGACTCAGCCATGGAGAGGTGCACAGAGTGGACAGAGAGACTTGAAAGCACTTTACGCGAGACATAGTATCCGCTCATGATCTGGGCGCTTGGTTTCATTCTAGTTCTCATTGCCCTCATGATTCCGTTGCTGGCGATCGTATTGGATTCTCCGGCTGCAAGGAGTTTCTTCCGCGGTACAGATCAACGCGTGCTCGATGAGATAATAAGGCGAGTTCAGGGATTGGAGGACGAAGTGGGGCAGTTGAGTAGTTCTGTCGAGGACCTGCGCGAGGAGACTCAGTTCGTGCAGAAGCTCCTGGAGAACCCGGAAAAGCCGGAATCGCCAGAGCGCCTTTCACCTCCCGGGCCGTAACATGGCGCGCCGGTCGCAGGGGAGACTAGCCACCCTGGTCGGCGCCGGTATCCTCGTCACTCGCGTTCTCGGCTTCGTTCGGGAACGCGTTTTCGCACATTTCTTTGGCACCGGTATCGAGGCCGACGCTTGGGGCGCGGCCCTGCGGATTCCGAACGTGATCCGCAACTTGCTGGGCGAAGGTACTCTTTCAGCCTCATTCATACCGGTGTACGCCGGGATGATCGAGCGGGGTGAGACAGAGAGGGCACGCCGACTGGCAGGGACCATTGCCTCGGTGCTCGTTCTCCTCACTGCAGCGGCGGCCCTCGTAGGCATCGCACTGGCACCTGTCATCACGGACTTCGTCGCCCCCGGTTTTTCTGGCTCGCAGCGCGACCTCACCGTAACGCTAGTTCGAATTCTCTTTCCCATGTCGGGAGCCCTCATCCTGTCGGCGTGGTGTCTCGGCATACTCAACACCCATAGGCGCTTCTTTCTGGCGTACGCCGCACCAGCGATGTGGAACATCGCTCAGATCGCAACGCTTCTGGCGTTGGGCGGCTACCTGCTTGGTGCTCCCCTGGCAGTAGCGGTGGCCTGGGGTGCGGTTGCCGGAAGCATCCTCCAGATAGCAGTACAGCTGCCGGCCGTATTCAAGCGGTCCGGACGCATCGAGTGGAGATCTCGAGCATCATTGACACGCAACTAGCCTCGCTCCTCGGGTCTGGTGCCGTTGCGACCTTGAGGTACGCTCAACTGTTTCAGATCCTGCCGATCTCACTCTTCGGTGTCAGCGTGGCGGCGGTTGCACTTCCGGAGCTGAGTAGAGACGTTACTCGAGAGAACAAGGAACTACTGCGCAGGCGGGTGGGAGAGGGGATCCGCCAAGTGGCCTACTTTGTATTGCCATCCGCATTCGCATTTGCCGTGCTGGGCCCGCAGTTGGTCGGCACGCTGTTCCAAACGGGAGCGTTCGACGCAAACGACACGGCGTTGGTGGGTGGAGTATTGGCGGCATACTCTCTTGCGATACCGGCACAAGCCCAGATCAAGTTGCTGGCCACTGGCCACTATGCATTGGGCGACACTAGGACACCGGTTTGGATTGCCGCTATCGCTGTGGTGGTATCTGCTACGAGTGCATTCCTGCTGATGCAAGAGCTTGGTCCGGCTGGCATTGCGCTGGGTGCCGCAGCTGGCGCATACGTCAATGTCGGCCTGAATGCCCAGCGGCTCAGTTCCAAACTTGGTCGGCTCATGCACAGTACCGACGTTAGAGATCTGAGTGTATCGGCGGCCGGATGTGCGCTCGCGGCTGCGGCGACCATCGGAGTAATCCACTGGATCGACGCAGCGGCGATTTGGGTACAGGCCGTGTGTGGCCTGCTCGCCATGGGCTTCGTGTATGGGGGGGCGACGCTTGCGCTGGGTCACCCGGATGCGCGAAGAATGATGCGTACGCTCAAGAAGTAGGTGGCATCCCTCTGATCATGACGTACCCCGAAGGCGACAAGATCGCCTCCAAGATCGCATCACTGCCCGATGCTCCAGGTGTGTACCTGTGGAAAGACAACGACGGGAAGGTGCTGTACGTTGGCAAGGCGAACCGGTTGCGTCAGCGTGTGCGCAATTACTTTTCCGCCGACCACGCCGAGAGCCCCAAGAACCGGATGCTCGTCCGCCTCATTCGAGATCTCGAGACGATAGTGGTGCGGTCGGAATCGGAGGCGTTGCTTCTCGAGAACAATCTCATCAAGGAACACAGACCGCGGTTCAACATCCAACTGCGGGATGACAAGAGTTATCCCCATGTTGCTGTCACGCTGGGGGACGCCTTTCCGCGCGTGTTGGTCGTTCGGCGTCTAGACCTACCGGGCGCGAGATACTTCGGACCGTATACCGACGTGACGGTGCTCAGGCGCACCCTCAGAGTGATTAGACGTGTGTTCACCGTCCGCTCGTGCCACTATCGCCTGCTCGATGAGACTCCCGATCGCCCCTGTCTCGATTACCACATTCAGCGTTGCCACGCTCCATGCGTGGGATACCAGAGTGAAGAGAGCTACCGAGACATGATCGACGACGTAGTTGCGTTTCTCGAGGGTAAGACCGTCGAGGTGCGCACGCGATTGAGGGATCGAATGGATCACGCGGCAGAGCGACTGGACTTCGAACGCGCCGCCGAGCTGCGTAACTCGCTCCGCTGGTTGGACCAACTCGAACGCCCGCAGGCAGTTCAGGTCGTCGGCGGGGGGAACGTGGACGCAATCGGTTACGCGAGAGACGGTGACGACGCTGTGTGCGTCACGATGCGCGTTCGGGACGGGAAGGTCGTAGCCAGCGACCAGAGGTTTCTCAAGAACCTGGCTGAGGAGAGCGATGACAGGATTCTGAGCGCTTTCCTTGTAGGGTACTACGCGGGAAGCCAGTGGCGCGCCCGAAGAACCCTGTTGCCGTTTCAACCCGATGACTTCGAAACGGTTGCGGACCTTGTTCGTGAGATGCGCATGAGTGTCCCGCAACGAGGGGTTGGCTATCTGCTGGTGGAACTTGCTGATCGAAACGCTCGCCATGCGATCGAGAGCTTCAGGATC
>JARRLJ010000641.1:1944-2925 GCA_037387025.1 Gemmatimonadales bacterium | reverse complement strand
GCACCATCGAGTGCTTCGGCTTCAACCCATAGGCGCCCAACCGAATCCAGCAGCATGTCGCGCACCGGCGGCTTGTATTCCGGTCTCTGAAGCCTCTTGGGTTCGCACGGCACACCCGGGTTCTCATCACGGAACTCGCGGTACTCTTTGAGCTCCTCGTCCCATTCCGCAGCAGTGGTGGGTACAGGTGCGCCCACCCGCTCGACAACGCGCACCGTATCGCCTCCGTTCCGCAAGTATGCGACGGCATATGCATCCGTCGTGACAGCGGCAATCAGAAGGCCCTGTGCGGGATGCTGGAGAAACGTCGGATAAAAAGGAATGTCCCAAAAGTGGATGGCACCGTTAGGACTATCACATTGGACATACGAATTCGTCTTTGGATTCCAGGAAAGCTGCCACAGGGTATCTTCTGCGGCGGCAGGCGTGTGGCGCACGAACATGCTCCGGATACCCGTGGGTGTCGGGTGCAACGACCACGCGTATGCTTCGTCGTCAGCGGTTTGATACAGCCGCAATAGCGCTGGCGATCCCGTGATAGAGCCGGAGTGTCGCCTCTGACCCAGCCACCCGCCGTGTCGATCGAACATTGCCACTCTGCCGGCACCAAAGTCGAGCGCTAGAAGTGTATCGCTCACCCATGCGAGCGAATACAAGCCACCGAATTCACCCGGGCCTTTGCCGCTGCGACCGAATTCGAGCACCAACGAGCCATCGCTGTCGAAGACCTTGACCTCCGAGTTCATCTGATCGGCGACATAGAGGCGATCGTCTGATCCGAGAATGGCACTGGCGACGCGGCCGAATTCGTCAGGGGCCGGCTCACCGACACTGCCAACCGATCCCAACGTCAGTTTCGTTTCCAGGCGCCATGTGGAGGGAATACCGGAGTTCCGAACGTGCTCAACTCCGCCGATCGTGTCGATCTCGGTGTGTATTGCCGCTGGCTGTGCCTCACGTTCCTGTGACGCACACGCCAGA
>JARRLJ010000641.1:0-1916 GCA_037387025.1 Gemmatimonadales bacterium | reverse complement strand
GCTGTGCCTCACGTTCCTGCGATGCGCACGCCAGTAGGAGTGCCGGCAACAACACCGATGCCATCAGTCTATTCAAAAGGCCTCCGGGCCATGGGACTGTGGCTATAGTCGTCACACGCTACCGCTCGGAGTCGTCTCGACCGCACTGTCACGGATGTGCGCGCAGCCGAGGAAAGAAGCGGCCGGTCCGGGCTGCATACCCTCGATACCGGTCTCCGAATCTCTCGAGTAACTGTCTCTCTTCGATCGGTGCTCGACTCAGACTGATTGTCAGCGTAAGGATGAAGCCGAGCAGGCCGAGTAGCCAATTCGAGGACAAGAGGAAGAGAGCGATCATGGTGAGTGGAAAGGCGACATAGGTGGGATGTCGAACAAACCGGTACGGTCCATTTGTCACCAGCTGGTGGTGCTTGTGGAGCCCCATCGTCCCGTGATAGTTGCCTCCCAGCGTAAGGTGAGTCCACCAGAACAGAGATGACACCACTCCGGCCAGTGCTACACCTGACCACCGGGCCCAGACGGGTAGCTCTACCAATGCCCATGGCAACCACCGCGCCGAAATGAGCCATCCAATCAGGACTACCCACAGAGGGATTCCTAGCAGGGCGCGAATCCACAGGAGCCACGGAAGCTCATTAGCGGCTTGAGCGAACCTCGCACCGTGCTGTTTCTGAGCCTTGTGATTCGCGTGGCCAACCGCAGAGAGAATCATCACGGCCATTACGCCAAAAGCAACCTTCATATACGTCTCGAGTTCCATATCGACCTCGGCGCTTGACGACCCTGCGAGTAAGCGGCGAACGCAGACTCAACGGCTGCAAGAAACGTCTTGTTTGAACCGCTCGAGAATACGCCTGTTCCGGTGCGATTCCTCCGCCATCACTCAATGACCCGTGTTATAAGATCCTTGCGCCACCGCTGTGTGAATGCCTCTGCATCATTGGCGATTGAGCACGATGATTACCGTTACTCCGGAGAAAGTCCCTGATGCACGCAATTCCGATCCGTCAACAATCCAAGTGAGATCACGCACGAAGGTGTCGGCCTCTTGCGTAAACGTGAGCGTCTGCTCGCCGATTGTGAACGTTCCTCCCATACTCGCACTGAAGTCCTCACCGTCGAGGAGCGATGCCGGAACGGATAGGAGGCCCGTCGTTGTCCCATCGGCATTGAGCGTGATCGACAAACTCCCACCCTCCGCCAGCACATCGCCAACGATCTCGCCGGACAACGTGAACGTGGTTGCGACGTATGTCCCAGCCAAGGATTCCGGGCTGAGCGCGTCACTGCATGCGGCCGCAAGCGGGATACTGGTGACGATCAGTGCTCCGATCATGCGTTGGCCCATTTGTAACCTCTCTGCATCAGGTATCTGTTTTCCTTCAGAGGCGTATATCCACTGTAACGATTGCCCTCGGGCGCACTCATATCAACTCCTTCTCGTTGCCCTCAGCCGCTCAGCATGTCGCAACCTGCCAATCAGCGTCCGCGCAATTACCCACGCCAGAATTCCAACCACCAGGCCCAGCAAACCACCTACCGTGATGTCGACAGGGGTATGAACTCGCAGTATGGATCGGGAATAGCAGACAGCCGCGGCCCACGGCGACAATGCATAGAACATCCAGAGTCGCTTCGTCGCCAGGTACGTTGCCCCCGTCATGAGAAAGAACGTGGCAATGAACATCGCCGAGAAAGCATGCCCGGAGGGAAACGAATAGCCTGTCTCTGCGATCCAGTGAGCTTCAATGGAAGAACTCAACGCGACGGGTCTCGGCGCACTCCTCAAGACTCTTGCCAACAGCTCGCCGCGGGCTTGCTTCGGCCCGCTTTCATAGAATTCCTCCGGAGTCATTCCCAGGGGACCGGTACCATTCCCTCCGGCCAGCCAAATGATGTTCGGGCGCGGCATCTCG